>JAOUNK010000059.1 GCA_029881015.1 Gammaproteobacteria bacterium
GGCGCTCGCTGGAAGGCACGTTCCTGTCCGGGTGTATCCTGACGGCGCGGGCGGCAGCCGACGCGCTGGGCTGATCAGACGCGGATCTGCTCGTTGACTGCGCGCTCGGCGGCATCGATCGCCCCGTCGACGTAGGCGTACGCCGCCGCGTCCGAATTGGCAATCGATATGCGCCCGATGCGGGCGGCGCCCAGCAGGTGAGGACCTTCCCGCCGGTTCCAGGTTGGCGGATCGAACAGTTCGTTGTACTCGTAGGCATAGCCGTGCGGCCAGCGGTTGATGGTGATGCCCGCGATGTCCCGAGCCGCATCGAAACCGCCACCGCCCAGTGCACCCTGCAACGTATTCACTATCGACGACTCGAGTTCGTCGTAGCTTTTCTCATAGAGTATGGCCCGCCCGGCGACCATCTGTTCGCGGTGCGTCAGGCCCTTGCCGGGCAAGGTGGGGCAATAGGTGCCGTGCACGATGATCGGGTCGCCCGGGGACCGGGCGAAGTCGTAACCACCCATGGAGACGGGAAAGTCGAGCGTGAAGGTGTGCATGATCTCGTTGCCCGGGACGTAAAAATCGCTGTAACCGAGATTCGCGAATGCCGTCCAGTTACGCAGGGCAACATTGATATAGACGAGCGGTGTTTTCGTTGCGAGTTCGATCGCCTGTTTCTGTTCATCCGGCAGCTCCGGGCAGATGTGCGGGATGAGGCGGTTGTAGCAAGCCAGGATCGTATGCCGGCCGCGCACGCGGAACGCTTCGCCGCTCTTGACGTAGGTCACATCCACCATTTCGCCGTCCGTGCTGTGGCGCACATCGACGGCTGTGCTGTTCAGGCGGATTCTCGAGGGGTTCGAAGCAAGGTCGAGCACACCGTAGTCGGCCCTCGTGGTCACGAGATCGCCCATTGTATCGCCCGGAATCGCCGCGGGTACGAGCTGCCGGACCAAGGCCCTCGCAACGCCCGCATTGCCGTCCGGGAAATGGAAAATGTACGGCTCGTCGTCCTCCGCGAAGCTCGGATCGATACGCGGATCCAGGTCCCAGGCACCGGGCAATCCCATGCGTGCGCCTTCCAGCGCCGACAGCACGTCATGGCCGACGCCCCAGTAGGACTTCCAGTAGTCGCGCAGGAACGTTACGACGTCTTCGTGTACCTCCCCGTGTTTTCGCAGGAAGTCGCAATAGCTGATGCTTGCCATGAGCTTCGCTTTCGGGGCCAGTGGCATGTCCGGCAACAGGTCCTGCGGTCCCGTCAGCAGCCTGAGGAAACTGTCCCTGGCCTCATCCGGCATCGGGTAGCCCGCCAGGATCGATTCCGTGGCCTCGCCGTGCCCGCGCCCCCACATGACCACGGCGTCGCGGTGCACGCTGTTCCTGCCGTAGCGTTCAGCCGCGAAGTGGACGCCGCGCCCGAGCCCGCGCTTCGAGTAGAAGTCCTGGTCGAAGTAATCGTAGAAGCGGCGCGGTTCGACGCCAACATCCCTGAGCAGCCGCCTGGCCGCACGCGAGTACCGCCCCGGGGCCTCGAGTGACTGGCTGCCGCCATAGCCAATGAGCGTCTTGCCGTCGACGTCGAACTCGTTGCGCTTGGCGTGGCCGCCAAAATCGTCGTGGTTGTCGAGCACGAGTATACGGGCGTCGTGGCCGGCCTCCTGTCGAAACCGGAAAGCGGCCGTGAGGCCGGAAATGCCACCGCCGACGACGACGAGGTCATAAACATCGTCGGTGAGTGCAGTGGGAACGGGCCAGCGTTTTCCTTCCCTGGCGACAGCGTGCCCGACCTCGAACGAACCGGCGTGACTGCCGCGCATCCCCGTCAGTGCCGGCGGGTAGGGTGCCCTCACGCCCGCGAGCAACTCCAGCGGTGACAACGTACTGCCTGCTGCGACGCTCATGGCCACACCGTTGATAAAGTCACGGCGGGTAATGTTCAGCTTGCGGCTCATCGCAGCCGCTGTACCTTCCAGTAGGTCGCGGAGCGCCACAGCCATTCGACGGGGCCGAAGCGAAAGCGCGCGAGCCACCAGGTGCTGAACCAGAGCTGGAAGCCAACAACGCCGGCGACAAAGGCCATCTGCGCCATTCTCGGGACACTGCCGAACAGGCCAAGCCCGTATCCGTAGAAGATACTGGTGAGCACAAGCGAGTGCATCAGGTAGTTGGTCAGCGCCATGCGCCCGACGGCGGCGAAGCGCTCCATGACACGCTGCAGGACGCCGGTCCTGGTCAGCAGCATGACGAGCCCGATATGCCCGAAGGCAACGAGCACGCTGCCGATATAGTTGGCGATGCCGCCCACGCGCATCATGTAGATGGGCTCGAAGCCGTGTGCAAACAGGTCCGAGGCACTGAAGGCGGTCAGCGGCAGACCGAGAAGGTAGCCGGTAAGCATGAAACGCGTATAGAAGCCGGCCGAACGCTCCGCCGTAAGAATACCCAGCTTCATGAGCGCCATGCCGATGAGCATCAGCGCACCGACACGCCAGATCCCGTAAAAGATCGGTATGAACAGCTGCATCATCGCTACCAAAGGCGCGCGGTAGGCGACGATTTCGGCATAGCTTCCCCGGTAGGCGTCAAGCTCTTCCTGCACATCTTCGTCAGTCGGCATCATGAACGCGCGTTGTCTTTTCCAGCCCTCCAGCAGTTCATGCTGCTCGTCGTCGAGTTCCTCGCCACGCGCCAGTTGTGCCTCGGCCGCCGCGACCTCTTCCATCATCAATTCGACCTGGATGGCGTTGCCTGTATTAAGCAGGAGCGATACCGGCAGCAGCAGGCAAGCGATGATGATCAGCGTGCGTGGCTGGCGCTTGCGGAACAGGTAAGCAAGAAGCCCGATAAGTGAATAGACGAACAGTATGTCTCCCGCCCATAGCAGGTAGCCATGCGCCGCGCCGATGACCATCAGCCACAGTTGCCGTCGCAGATAGATACGGCCGGGTTTGCTGCCCCGCGTTTCGGCTCGGTCGGTCATGAGCACCAGCCCGGCGCCGAACAGCATCGCGAAAATACTGATGAACTTCTGGTCGAAGAGAATGTGCGTGATAATCCACGTGCCGAGGTTCCAGGCCTCGGTTCCTCCCATGCGCAGCGGATTGGTGTAGCCGATGAACGGCATCGCAAACGCGTAGATGTTCATCACGAGGATGCCGAGTATGGCCACGCCCCGCAGGCGATCGAGACTAACTATCCGTTGACCCGCTTCGACCGGCCCCGCCGCTCCCGGATTCGCGCTTGTCTCCATCAGCCCCTCTCGAATCAGTCGTCGAGATGGATGTTAACACGCCGGTTCTGGCGGCCCTTCTTCTCGACTTTGCCGATGCGCACGGCACCGACCTCGGACGTTGAACGCAGGTGCGTGCCGCCGCAGGGTTGCAGATCGATGCCTTCGATTTCCAGCAGGCGAATCGCCCCTCGGCCACGCGGTGGTTGCACCGACATCGTGCGTACGAGCTCGGGGTTGGCGTCGAGTTCCGCCTCGCTGATCCAGCGACAGCTAATCGCATGATCGGCGGCAACGAGATCGGCCAGCGCGGCGCCTGCGGCCTCCTTGTCGACCGGGTCTTCCATGTCGAAATCCAGGCGGCTCTTGTCGGCGCCGATATTGCCGCCCGTTACCCCGTACCGCAGCACCGAGCCAAGCAGGTGCATGGCCGTATGCATGCGCATGTGCCGGTAGCGGCGGTCCCAATCGAGTTCGAGCCTGACCTCGGTGCCGACCGCAGGAGCGCTGGCGCCTTCTTCCAGGAAGTGGGCAATGTCGCGATCGACATAACGCGTATCGACAATCCGCGCGTCATTGCCGTCCCAGGACAAGGACCCGGTATCGCCCGGCTGACCGCCCCCGAGGGGATAGAAGACCGTCTGGTCGACGCGGATCCACCCGTCGCCGCATTCGGTAACCGTGGCGGTACAGGATTTCAGGTAGGCATCGTCGCGGAACAGGTATTTGGTCAAAGGTGAGTCTCCAGCCAGCGGCTCATGTCGGCAAGCACTGCATCTTGTTCGGGCTCGTTGAAAATCTCGTGGTACAGGCCCGGATAGGTTTTCAGGGTCTTGTCCGCGGAACCGATGGCCTCGATCAATGCGTCGGATCCGGCTGGCGACGTCAGCCGATCGTCCTCGCCGTGCATCACGATGATCGGCAGCTCGATGTCCCCGGCCCTTGCCAGCGTGTTTTGCATTGCCGCCGACATCTCGGCGAGCAGGCGGGCGGACAACTTGCCGTGATGGACGAGCGGGTCGTTAATGTAGTTGGTGACGACGTTCTTGTCCCTGCTTACGCCGCTCGCATCGAGCTGGATCAGCGGCACGGTTGGCAGGAGGGCCGACAGCAAGCGAACGATCGCCATGACGATCGGCGGCGGCGCCTGGTCGGATTCGATGGCCGGGCCCGAGAGCACGGCGGCGCGAAACGCGTCCTGGTGATCGATCAGGAACGCCGTGCCGATCAGGCCACCCATGCTGTGGCCAAGGAGAAATACGGGCAGCTCTGCACGCTCGTCGCGGATCTTCTGCAACAGGGCGGCAACGCCGTCGAGATACACGCTGAAGCGCTCCACGAAGCCGGCGTGGCCATCGGACTTGCCGTGACCGTAGTGGTCGAGCGCGTAGACCGCGAAGCCGCAATCCGTCAGGTGCCGGGCAACGTGGGTGTAGCGGCTGCTGTGCTCGCCGAGGCCGTGGACGAGCAGCACGACGGCCCGTACCGCGGTATCCGGAAGCCAGGTTTGCTGGTAGAGCCGACTGGTGCCGCGCGCCCGCGAATGCCGAACTTCGAGGTATTCGTCAGAGTGCCGCAATCTTTTTCCCACCAAACTGATGGAGGTGTTCCTCTTCGTAACTCTGGAGGATCGGGTCCAGCGTCCTGCTGATGAGCGTCTGTATACGTATGCGCTCGAGCTGCGGCCAGGTTGCCCGTTCGCCTTCATCCATGAGCCCCACTATCTCCTCGTGCGTACGCCATGACAAGGCACGGAAGGGATTGTGGAACTTGGTCAGCGGCAAGATCGTGATGTCACCGACGTAGCTCTGGTTCATCACCGACAACAGGGAGTTTGTCACACGCTTGATCTCGGGTACCGCTGACAGCGGTCTGTTGAGCACCGTCGCACCGGCATTCACCCAGGTCTTGGCGCTGCTGAAGGTGGCGTGTTTCAACGCGGACCAGGTGTCGGGTTTGCGCTCGCGATCGTTGATGAACGGGATCACCAACGGGTTGGTCTGGCTCACGATGTAGTGGTTTACGCCGTACAGGCGCGCGAGCCGCTTGGCCGGCAGGTCTTCGCTCAGGGAACCGTCAACCCAGCGTCGTGAGCCGTGGTATCGCTGCCGCTCCCCGGCATCGTTCTTGGCCATGAGCGTCACCGGCGGGAAGAATCCCGGGAACGCGGTCGATGCGAGCACCGCCTCGCGCATGTAGACGTTGGGCGACGTATCGGCGTTCAACAGCCGCGAGCGCTGCAGGGTTTCCGCCGGCGCAACCGAGACATTCATATGTCGGCCGGTGCGTTCCGCAGCCTCCTGGAAGGTGTAGTCGGGCAGGAACTTCTCGAGCATGGCCCAGACTTCCCCGGCCGTCACGAGTTCCGGGCTCACGAAGGACGAGATAGCGTCCAGTATGCCGGAGGACAATCGTCTGCCCGGCATGTTTTCCGGATCGAAGAATTCGCTGAGTTCGTCATCCGTGCTGGCGCAGGCTACCGCGCCGACAAACGCGCCACCGCTCGACCCGGAGATGATGTCCGGCAGCAGGCGTTCTTCCCACAATGCCTTGACCACGCCCAGGTGGAAGAACAGCAGGGTGCCGGAACCGCTCATCATGAATGCCGAGCGGCCATAGCAATGGCTCGCGCGGCGGAAGAAATCGAGCTTCCGCTCGAACGCGATGTCGTCGACGGCTGGGCTGGCGAGGTGCTCGACGGACGCGGCGACTTCCTCGACGTACTCGCGAATCAGGTCCTTGGTGCCGAAGCGCGTCTTGCCATAGAGGGCACTGCTACCCATGCCGCCCAGGTTGCCGTGAATGCCCTCGTTGAGCGTGAACAGCAGGGCGCTGTTGTCACCCTTCTTTCTAAGCCGGCGCAGGTGATCGAGACGAAAGCGGATCGACGCGAAGTCGAAATGCTTCGATTCGTCAACGGCTTGCCATTTGTCGGTGCCCGACGCCTTGTCGTGCTCCCTCGCAAGCTGTTTCCATTCCTCGTAACTCGCCGCCGCTTCCATCGCGGCGTCCAGTTTCTTGAGGCGAGTTTTAAACACCAACAGGTTTCTCCGTCAGGCAGCTCCCCTGAGAGCTTCTGCCATCATGGCGCGCATCTCAATCTTACGGATCTTGCCCGTGACTGTCATTGGAAACCCGTCGACAAAACGCACATAGCGTGGGATCTTGAAGTGCGAGATCTGGCCCTTGCAGAAGCTCCTGATCTCCTCTTCGGTTGCGGTCTGGCCCTCCTTGAGCTGGATCCAGGCACACACTTCCTCGCCCATCTTGGGATCTTCAACGCCGAATACCTGTACTTCGCTGATCTTCGGGTGCGTGTAGAGGAACTCTTCGATTTCGCGCGGGTAGATGTTCTCACCGCCGCGGATGATCATGTCCTTGATACGGCCCGTGATGCGCACATAGCCGTGTTCATTCATTGTGCCGAGATCGCCGGAATGCAGCCAGCCATCGACGATCGTCTCTGCCGTCTTGTCGTCGTCATTCCAGTAGCCTTTCATGACCGAATAGCCACGCGTGCAGATTTCACCCTGCTCGCCGATCGGTACAACGCGATTCTCGGCGTCGACGATCTTGACCTCGACGTAGGGAATCGGCCGCCCAACCGTCTGCGTCCGGTTCTCCATCGAGTCTTCCGGCAGGGTCATGTGATTAATCGGGCTGACTTCGGTCTGGCCGTAGCCAATCAGCACGTTTTCCATGTGCAGGTCGCGGATGATGCGCTTCATGAGTTCTTCAGGGCAGGGTGCTCCCGCGATGATGCCGGTGCGCAGCGTCGACAGGTCGAACCGGTGGAATTCGGGATGATCGAGTTCCGTCACGAACATCGTCGGTACGCCGTGCAGGGCCGTGCATTTTTCTGCCTCGACGGCTTCCAGCGTGGAGAGCGGGTCGTAAACGGGGCTCGGAAATACCATGGTCGCACCGTGCGACATGGCGGCAAGGACGCCAAGCACCATGCCGAAGCAATGATACAGCGGCACCGGTATGCAGAGTTTGTCCTCAGGGGTCAGCCCCATTCCCTTGCCGGCCTGGTAGCCGTTGTTGAGGATGTTCACATGTGTGAGGGTGGCACCTTTCGGATTGCCGGTCGTGCCGCTTGTGAACTGGATGTTGATGGCGTCGTCCGGGCGCAGCTTGCCCTCTATCGCGGCCATTCGTTCGCGCGTGTCCTTGTCACCCAGCGTGCACACTTCCTCGAAATTGAACATGCCCGGCGACCGGGCGTCACCCATGCGGATGACGGTTTTCAGGTGCGGGAGTTTTTCCGCCCTCAGGTAGCCGGGTTCGCAGCTCGACAGTTCCGGTGCGAGTGCGCTCAACATGTTCAGGTATTCACTGGACTTGAACTTCTCGGCCGCGATGATGGTCTTGCACTCGACCTTGTTTAACACGAACTCGAGTTCGAATAGCCGATAGGCCGGATTCACGCAGACCATGATCGCACCGATTTTCGCGGTCGCGAACTGGGTCAGTACCCACTCGTAACTGTTGGGTCCCCAGATACCGACACGGTCGCCCGGTTCGATACCGAGTGCGATCAGCCCCGTCGCCAGGCGGTCGACCTGATCGCTGAATTCGCGGTAAGTCCAGCGGATTTCCTGGTGTCGTACAATCAGCGCCAGGGTGTCCGGATTCCGGTTCACGACGCGGTTAAAACAGGCGCCTATGGTCTCGTAAAGAAGTTGGCCCGAGCCTTCGCCGGTCATGTAGCTTTGGGTCAGTTTTTTCATGGCGGTATTGTCCATCAAACCCTACTATCCGGTAATGTGGCTAACCCCAATTGACCCCGTATTTTCCGCAGTGGATAGTAACGCCATGAATGATAAAGCGAATCTGATAGCAAGCTCCTCGCTGGGTGCAGAGCTTTCCGACGGTGACATCGAGCTCCTCGGCAGCCTCATGGAGGAGCGGCTTCTGGCCGACGATGAGTTCCTGTTCGAGGACGGCATGACCGACAGCTCCCTGCACGTCATCCTCACGGGCAAGGTCGAAGTCGTAAAACGTACCGGCGACGACAACTTCGCGAGTCTCGCGGTGTTGCGCGAAGGTGAGCTTGCCGGTGAGTTGAGTTTCATCGACGGTACGCCGCACACGGTCGGGCTGCGGGCGCTCAGCGAGACCCGGGTGTTGTCGCTTTCGAGGGAGGCGTTCGAAGGAATCATCGACTCGAACCCGCAACTGGTCTACAAGGTCATGCGTGCAGTCGCGCGCTCAGCGCATCGGATCGTCCATCGCATGAATACCGAGTTCGTCGAGCTGTCGAACTACATCTTCAAACAGCACGGCCGCTATTAATTCGGCTTGGGGGCAAAAAAAAGGGCGCCGCAAGGCGCCCTTTTTTTGCCTGCCTGCCTGTTAATCGGCGGCGGCTTCCTTGATGTTCTTCAGCTCGTTTGCCGGTACTTCGGCATAGTGGCTGAAGTCCATTGTGAAGCTGCCGTCGCCGCCGGTTAGCGACTTCAGCCGCGAGTGATAGCCCTGCAGTTCCTGCAACGGCACCTGCCCTGAGACGACCAGGCGGTTGTCAGGCAGCGCATCGGTGCCGCTGATCATGCCGCGCATTGAGGACAGGTCACCCGTAACGCCGCCGACGCAGTCGCTGGGGATCGTGAAGTCCACGTGCACGATGGGTTCCATGACGATAGGCCTAGCCTTGGCGACCGCATCGATGAAGGCCTTCCGGCCGGCCTGGACAAACGCGATCTCCTTGGAGTCCACGGAGTGAAACTTGCCGTCATAGACCGTTACCTTGATGTCCTGCATCGGGTAGCCGTAAATCGCGCCTTCTTTCATAACCTGGCGCACGCCGTTCTCGACCGCCGGGATGAACTGGTAGGGGATTGCGCCGCCAACGACCTTGTTTTCGAATTCGAAACCCTCGCCTGCCGGCAGCGGTTCGACGCGCAGGTAGACCTCGCCGAACTGGCCGGCGCCACCGGTTTGCTTCTTGTGGCGGTGGTGTCCCTCGGCACTGGCCGTGATCGTTTCGCGGTACGCGATGGATGGCAGGGATGTCACGATTTCCAGGCCATGACGATCCTTGATTTGCTGCATGACGGTCGAGAGGTGTAACTCGCCCAGGCCGCGGAGAACGACCTCGTTAAGCGTGGCATTGTGCTCGACCTGCAGGGACGGATCCTCTGCCTCGGCCACGTGCAGTGCATCCGAGGCCTTCTGTGCGTCCGCGTCGTTCTTGGGTCGGACGGCGAGGCCGAACATCGGTCGCGGCAGCTTGACGGGCTTCAGGTGGAAATGGTCCTCGTCATGCGAGTCATGTAACACGGCATCGTAGTGTGCTTCGTCCACGCGTGGTACCGCGCAGATGTCGCCGGGTACGCCGACGTCGGCCTTCGTGTGCGTATCGCCGTTGACCTTGAGTAATTGCGTCGCCTTGAAGGGCTTACGGGCATCGCCCACATACAACTGGTTGCCAGCCTTGATCGTGCCCTGGTGAATTCGGAACAGCCCAAGCCGACCCTTGAAGGTATCGATGTTGACCATGAATACATGTGCGACCACATGGGCGTCCGGGTCGGGTCTTACTTCGACCTCGGTTGCTTCCGCGCCTTCGCCCTTCAGGAAGATCCGCGGGTTGCCCTCAAGCGGGTTCGGCATCAGGCGCTCGAATATCTGCAGAAGCTGGCGAATGCCAACGCCGGTTTCGGCCGAGACGAAACAAACCGGTATGAGGTGTTCTTCGCGCAGCGCTTTCTCGAACGGGTCATGCAACTGCTCGGGTGCGAGTTCCTCGCCCTGCTCGAGATACAGCTCCATGAGAGCCTCGTCGACCTCGACAACCTGGTCGACAATTTGCGTGTGCGCTTCCTTGACGGAGCTGAAGGCCGTCTCATCGCCTTCGGGCTGGAAGAAGCAATCGACCACGGCTTTGCCGTCCGCTGTCGGCAGGTTCATGGGCAGGCATTCGGGACCGAAAGCCTCCTGGATGTCGTGAAACACTTTTTCCAGGTCGACCCCTTCGGCGTCGATCTGGTTGACGATAATCATGCGGCACATGCGCTGCTCGTGCGCGGCTTTCATCATGCGTCGCGCGATCATCTCCACGCCGGCCTGCGCATTGATCACGATGGCGGCGGTTTCGGCGGCCGGCATGACTGAGAGGGCTCGCCCGTAGAAATCGCGGTATCCCGGGGTGTCAATCAGGTTGACATGAATGCCTTCGTGGTCGAGGTGACAGACTGAGTTGAACTGCGAATGCCCGACGTCTTTTTCGCGTGGTGTGTAGTCGGAAACGGTGGTGCCTTTATCGATCGAGCCTTTTTCCGCGATCTTTCCGCCGGCCAACAACAGGGCTTCTGTCAGCAGCGTCTTTCCCGCGTGGCTCGGTCCCACCAAGCAAACGTTTCGGATATCAGCAGTAGAATAGGGCATGAGCTTAGTCCTCTCGGTCTTGTTTGCCGTCAGCATAGCGCAGGGTTCACGGCGCTAGTATTTCGGTTTTACACCTTCGGCCAGCCCTGCAGCAGGCCGGATGCGTCGAGAAGAATACTTTTATTTTTCAGCCACTTGACCGGGCGGTATCTTATTCTTCTGCCGGCGCATCAAATGCTTTTGAAAAGAATAGCGCATTCAGGAACAACTTGTTGGTGCCGTACCAGTAGCCGCGAAAATTGGGATTGTCAGCGAACAGGATTACGGTACCCGCTCCACTGCGCTCCGCGATCAGCGCCGGCGTACCGGCCAGCGCCGTTGCGTTTTCTGCCGATACGTATCCGGAGTAGGCGGGTTGCTCCGCGTAGGCAATCACCGTTGCCCAGGGATTGTCCGTCGGCGCCATCGGTTCTTTGAAATTCTTGTGGAGATAGATGTTTCGCCGTTCGTACCCGAACCCGAGCGGATGCGTGTTGTCGAGATCGGCCGAGAATATCGCACCACCGATGACTTCTTCGGCTTCCTGGAGATCTTTCTCGGCATAGGGGGTGCGTGCGGCCGGTTCGTCCGGCTCTTCCTCGTCTTCGTCCGTTGCCGCCAGTGCTTCCTCGCTCTCCGGGTCAACCCAGTCGAGCGTTGTCGCACGCACCCAGGGCGCCGCGTTGCGCATGCCTATCAGCGTACCGCCTTCCGCCACCCACTGTCGCAGACGATTCGCGAACTCGGGCTCATAATCGTCATAGTCGCCATGCGTGACGATGATGTGGGTGTAGTCATCCCAGCGGATTCCGGCAAGGCGATCGCGATCGCGGAGGGTCAGCGGAATATTCATGCGGTGGTCCAGCAGGTGCCAGATTTCCCCGGCGTCGTACAGATTGATGTTTCTCCCCACCACTAACAGTGCATTGGGCTTCTTGACCGGGACAAACGACGGACCGCCCAGATCGACACCGGCCGTGCCTGTCACGCTGCGGCCGGAGACCAGGGAATGCACCATGACACCATCGTCACTGGCGGCAACTCGCATGATTTCCAGGATGTCTTCGCGGCTCTTTTCCTGGCGATCGAACGGCACGAGTATCGAGCCTCGCGGGAGATCAACCGGCCCGGAGCGGGTCGCCGCGGTGAACGGCCTGGTGGCCACGGATGCCAGCAGGCCGGCCTCGAGAACGCGTTGCAACGTCCGTGGAGCGTAGTAGCCACCCCATTCGAACACATAGCCGTAGCTGGAGGCGTCGGGCACTGCAGCGGCGGGGAACGCCGGTACGTGCGGTTCCGCGACAACGCCGCCGCGAACCTCACGGCTGCCGAGGGCCGCATTCTTCAGGCCGAAAGCCGCGGGCATCGTCCATGTAGAGACGTCATAGAACGTGTTGTCTTCGAATTCCCGGATGGTTTCGAAAAGACTGCGAATCAGGCGATGTTGGGGCTGGGCGAACGAGACGACGAGGGAGTCGTCGGGGCGAAAGGTCTCGCCGCCGACCGAAATCTCGCGGCCGAGTCTACGCGTCTCGATGCGATGGTAGTTGAGCAGGTCTGCAAAGAAGTGCAGTCGAGCCGGATCACCCTCGGCGCTGACCACCCATGCCTTGGTCGGGTACGCGGCCGCTTGCTGCAAGGCGGAGTCGTAAAAGGACTTCTGGTAGCGGAGGTAGTCGGGCCGCAGTCTTGCTCCTGCCTCGATGCTCGCAATACTCGTGCGGAACTGCTTGCGAATGTTCTCGCGGTAGGTGCGGAGGCCATGCTGGGTATTGAGTTCGCGGCCGAGCGTTGCGCCGGCTTCATAGAGTATGCCCACGCCGCCGTTCAGAAGTGGAAACGTGGAGCCCTTGCCGATATAGAAATTGTCGAAGTCCTCGCCGTGGTAATAAAGGCGGCCCTCAGAGTCGAGAAATGC
>JAOUNK010000365.1 GCA_029881015.1 Gammaproteobacteria bacterium
GCCCCTGCAGTACCCGGGCCAGGCGCTCAGCGTGGAGCTGTACATCGAAGCCGGCATCCGAACCGCCGAAATCGGCACCGTGATGTTTGGCCTCGACCCGCAAACGGGCGAAGAAAAACCCGCACGCCTCGACCTGTTGCGCCTCGCGATTCCGCGCCGCGTCTATACGCAAAGCCACATGGATTACGTGCTCGAGGCGATTCAGCGGGTCTGGGAACGACGCGACGCGATACGCGGCATGAAGATCGTGAAAGCCCCGCAGTTCCTGCGCCACTTCACGGCGCATTTTGAGTGGCTGCCGGCCGACGGCTCTAGAAGCCCGTAATCGAACCAGGACGCGCTCGCAGCAGTTTGAAGCGGTGGAAGCCGAGCCTGACGTAGGGCTCGAGCGGAAAGTCGACCATGCCGTGCATTTCGCGGGCTTTCAGTTCCTGGGAGCACAACGGACCTGGATCGAGGCCCTTGTTCGCTTTCGAGGTCGCGACATAGCAAATCTTCGACGGACAGGTCAGCGCACAACCGGCGTTGGCGAAAAGCGTGATCTTGTCCTTGTCTTCGAGCGCTTCGAGAAACGCGAGATCTTCGTTGGCGCTCATCGGCAGGACGACGGAGTCGTACAGTTGCCAGGCTTCCCTGATCTTTTCGCGGGACTTCAGGTTCTTGATCACGCTCGCGTCGAGCCGGTAATCGGGAAAGTCGTCACGTATCCACCGGGCCAGATCGTCGTTCGTGCAGATTATCGAGTTGCCGGGCCGGTGATATTTTTTCAGCAGGCGCTTGTTCTGCAAGTACTCATCGCGCTCCACGTAGTGATTCGTCATCGGCAGGCGCACACCAATACCAGCGTTGTTGAGCTGGAAAACATCGCGCTCGGACAATTCGCGGTTCACGAACACGCGACCGCCATACAGGGAACTGCGCTCCACGAAACCGAACAGGCTGTCGATCTCCCGCAATGGGATGTTGCCGTAGTTCTTGCGCAGGTAGGCGAAGACCGGAACGCCCGGCGGCTTGCCGCGTGCAGAAACCGTGTAGGTGGCCGCAGGCGGCGGCAGGGGTTGCGCCTGGGTGAAAATACGGTCGTCGCCGACCGCCGCTATTTCAACGTGCTTGTTGCCCGCGGACATACGCTCTCATTGCGGAGGGATCTTCGTCGCCTGCCAGGCAACGACTTGCCAGATGCCGTCCCGCCTCAGAAAAGTTCCGGTATTGTAGTAGTACAGCACATCGTTTTCGGCGTCCTCATTCGTAGGTGTACCTACCAGCTTGAACGCGACGACGGCCGCGTCCCCGTAAACCCTGACGTCCACCTCTTCACCCGTGTATACCGTCGGCAATTCCGCGTCGCTGGCTTGCGCAGGCTCCGCTTCTTCCGCCTCGTCATAACCCGCGAGGATATCGGCCTTGCCAAAACGCAGGCCGGCGGACGAAGTGTAGACAAGGTCGTCGGCCCAGAAACTTTCATGTGCCGCCTTCGTGTGCGAATGCGCCAGGAAATGATGCAGCATGCTACTGAGTTCCTCGACGTCCGATGCGGCGGCCGTCTGTGCCAGTAATACCAGCGTAAGAGCCGGGACAAGTTTCTTCATCATGTTGATTTCCCTTCCATAATTGCGGGCAGCCTACGCGCGCCTGCGGCATCCGCGTATTTGGTGAACCGCTCAATTCCGGTTCAATTGCCGTGGGTACGTGCATCCATAATACGTGAAATTATCGGGAGGAAACTGCGCATGTCCGACCTGTTTCGCCCGATTGGCGTGGACCAGCTCGCAAAGTGGCTGTTCACCGAACTCGAGACCCGGAATTCGGCTTTTGGGATCCCGAAGCAACACATCTTCGTACCGGACCCGTCGGCAGCGTATCGCGCGCAGGTCTTCGGGCAGACGCTCGATACGCCCTTTGGCCCGGCGGCCGGGCCGCATTCCCAAATGGCACAGAATATCGTCGCGGCGTGGCTCTGCGGCGCGCGCTATGTTGAGCTCAAGACCGTCCAGACCCTCGACGAACTCAATGTCAGCAAGCCCTGTATCGATATGGAGGACGAGGGATACAACGTCGAGTGGTCACAGGAACTCAAGGTTCACGAATCCTTTGACGAGTACTTGCGCGCCTGGGTGCTGATTCACGCGTTGCATCACAAGTTCGAGTTCCCGGGCAAGACGCCCGTGATGTTCAATCTCAGTGTCGGGTACGACCTCGCCGGCATACAGCAACCCAACATGCAGTGGTTCCTGGACAACGTCGCCTCGAGCCCGGAACGAAAAGCCGGGATCGTCGACGCGGTGGCACGGTACTACCCTGCCGTTCGCGACATCGACATCCCGGACCGGTTCTCCGACAACGTCACGCTATCAACCATGCATGGCTGCCCGCCTGGCGAGATCGAGAGCATCTGCGAATACCTGCTGCGGGAGCGGCGCCTGCACACGCTCGTGAAATGCAACCCGACCTTGCTCGGGCCGGCGCGTGTGCGCAGGATCATCAACGAGGACCTCGGGTTTGCCGACGTCGTCGTGCCCGATGTCGCGTTCGAGCACGACCTCAAGTACGACGACGCTGTACCGATGCTGCGCAGGCTGCGCGCCGTCGCAGGCAACAGCGGCCTTGCGTTCGGCGTCAAGTTGTCGAACACGCTCGAGGTCGAGAACCGCCGCAAGGTCTTCAGTCCGGACGAGAAGATGATGTACCTGTCCGGTCGCCCATTGCACGCCATCACGGTCAACCTCGCGGCCGATCTTGCCGAGGAATTCTCCGGCGACCTGCCGATGTCGTTCTCGGCCGGCGCGAGTTGCTACAACGCCGCGAACCTCGTGCGCAGCGGTATGCAGACGATCACGGTCTGCTCCGACCTGCTGAAGACCGGTGGCTATCTGCGGCTACTCGACTACGTCAGGGCCGTCGACGGTATCTCACCCGATCCGGAGAACGCCCTGGCACATCTGCGGCGTTATGCGTCGAGCGTGTGTAGCGATCCCGACAACATGAAAGCCGAATTCATAACGTCGGGCAGCAAGACGTCCCGCGAGCTCGGCGCTTTCGATTGCATAGCGGCGCCTTGCGTGGATGCCTGTCCGCTCGAGCAGAAGGTTCCCGACTACATGGCAGCGGTGCGGCGCGATGACATTGCCGCGGCCCAGCAGGTCGTGCACGCCGACAATCCGCTGCCCTGCACGCTCGGGCGCATTTGCGATCACCTCTGCGAACAGGCCTGCGTGCGCACACATCTCGACGAACCGCTTGCGATCCGTGATATCAAGAGATTTATCGTCGACCGCGAACGGAAAGTCGCGCTTCCGCCT
>JAOUNK010000366.1 GCA_029881015.1 Gammaproteobacteria bacterium
ACCGGCTACATCGCCGAAGCGAAGAGTTTCGGCGAAATGATGATGACGGCTACATCGCGCAACCTCATCCGGGTCTTCTTCCTGCAGAGCACGCTCAAGAAACAGGGCAACAAGACCGACAAGGCTATAAAGCACGTACACGTTGTCGGCGCCGGCGTCATGGGCGGCGATATTGCCGCCTGGTGCGCATTGCGCGGACACACGGTGACCTTGCAGGATCGCGAGCAGAAATACATCGACCCGGCGCTGCAGCGTGCACAGAAGTTATTCGGCAAGAAGGTCCGGGATGACCGGAAGCGGGACGAGACCGCTGCGAGGCTGCAGGCTGACGTCAACGGTGAAGGAGCGGCCGATGCGGACCTCATCATCGAGGCGATCTACGAGAATCTCGAGGCCAAGCAGGAGCTCTACAAAACGGTGCAGGCGAAAATGAAACCCGGTACCCTCCTCGCGACGAATACGTCGAGCCTTCGGCTGGAAGAACTGCGTACGGTACTGGACGAGCCAAAGCGTTTTATCGGACTGCATTTCTTCAACCCGGTAGCGATGATGCCGCTGGTCGAGGTGATTCGTTGCGCGGACACAGATCAGGAAGCGATGGATATCGGTTTCGCCTTTACCAAGGGTATCGGCAAGTTCCCGCTCGAATGCATGAGCGCGCCCGGATTCGTGGTCAACCGTGTTCTGGCGCCCTACATGGGCGAAGCGATGGCTCTGGCGAAGGAAGGCGTGCCGCTCGCGGAGATCGACAAGGCCGCTGTGAGGTTCGGCATGCCCATGGGGCCAATCGAGCTTGCCGACAGCGTTGGACTGGATATTGCGCAGCACGTGGCCGGCATCCTCACCAGCGGGACGGATCGGGCCATGCCCGACACCGATGTGGCCGAACTGGTTGGCAAAGGGCATGTCGGGCGCAAATCGGGCCAGGGATTCTATCGGTGGGAAGACGGCAAGGCCGTGAAGCCGCCAGCGGATGGACGCGGTGTCCCGGACGATATTCAGGACCGCCTGATCCTGCCAATGGTGAATGAGGCGGTCGCCTGCCTGGCCGAAGGTGTCGTGGCCGAGCCTGACCTGCTGGATGCCGGTGTTATTTTCGGTACCGGCTTCGCGCCCTTCCGCGGTGGCCCGCTGAATTACGCACGCGAGCGCGGCGTTGACGCCGTCGTGGCAGCCTTACAGCAGCTCGAGGAACGCTACGGTGAGCGATTTGCGCCACACAGTGGTTGGTCGGACCTGTGACCGCCGTCACGAATGCGTAAATGGCTGCCCGGAAACTGTGCGTTGCTTCACGATGCGCGCGTTAGATGGTACCGGAAGTTGTTGAATTGAAGGTAGAATATGCTCTTGAGGTAATACCAACTCCAAAAGAGCGATACTCAGGGATCTCAACAGGATGACTAATGGCGAGTGAGCAGGTAAGCACAGAGCTGCTCAGAGGCTTTTCACCGCTTGACGGCCTTAAGCGCGATAACCTTGCGGCGCTGGCCCGCAAGGTGCAAATCCGCGAGCTGTCCCCGGGGCAGTTGCTGTTCAAGGAAGGCGACACCGAGAAACGCACGATCTACGTCGTATCGGGCACCCTGGACTTGGTCGATCAGGCGAGGGTCATCGGCAAGGTGGACGGCGGCAGCGAGATGGCACGCAATCCCGTCGCGCCTGTCTACCCGCGCCGCGTAACGGCCAAAGCACGTGATCGCGTTCGGTTTATCTCGATCGACAGCGACCTCCTCGACGTCATGCTGACATGGGACCAGACCGGTACCTATGAGGTTTCCGAGCTGCAGGGCAGGTCCGACCAGGGCGGTGAAGACTGGATGACGATGCTGCTGCAGACCAAGGCGTTTCACAAGATTCCGCCCGCGAATATCCAGGCGATCTTCATGCGCATGCAGCAGATCAACTATCGAGCCGGCGACGTAATTCTCAAGCAGGGCGCGGAAGGCGACTATTTCTATGTGTTGATTCGGGGTGCGGCGCTGGTCACGCGCGAGACGCCGCTCAGCAAGGAAGGTATCAAGCTTGCGGAATTGCACGTCGGGGATACGTTTGGTGAAGAAGCGCTTATTTCCGATGCAAAACGTAACGCCACCGTCACGATGCAATCGGACGGCGCCGTCATGCGCCTTGGCAAGGATGACTTCAAGAAGCTCCTGAACGAGCCCATGCTTGAGTGGTTATCCGTCGCGCAGGCCGAAGAAGTCGTGCGCACGGGCGGCCAGTGGCTCGATGTCCGCCTGCCGAGCGAGTTCGAAAACCAGCATCTCGATGGCGCGATCAATATCCCGCTCTATTTCATTCGCCTCAAGATCTCGACGCTCGACAAGAGCAAGAAATACGTGGTGTGTTGCGATACCGGACGCCGCAGCTCCGCGGGCGCCTACATACTCAGCGAACGCGGCTACCACGCCTACGTGCTGCAGGGCGGAATCAACTCCGGAAAAGTCTGATCACATGGTGTGGGTGGGCTTGTCGCCACCCAGCGCGCCGGCCAGGTAGTTCTCGATCTTCTTTTGCGTGTTGCCCTGGTCCTGGTCGGAAAACTGCACACCGATACCCGCCGTACGTTTACCCTGGGCACCCTTCGGTGTCATCCAGATGACGGTGCCGGCGACCGGGATCTTCTCTTCTTCGCCCATCAGGTTCAGCAGCATGAACACCTCATCTCCCAGGCGGTAGGAGCTGTTGGTCGGGATGAACAGGCCACCGTTGATCACGTAGGGCATGTACGCGAGGTACAGCGCGCTCTTGTCTTTGATCGTCAGTGTCAGCAGTCCTGGTTTGCTCATCTCATTACCTTGTTTCGTGGCTATTGGCCGGCCAGCATCAAATACATTCCATCCGTGGGCGCATCCTGCCCACAATCCTGCAGGCCACCTGCCCAGTCAATGAGCAGGCTCTCAAACGTCAGCTGGACATTGAATGAGCCGCCTGGCTGCCCTCGCAGCCCATTGATTATGTCTAGATAGCAGAAGAGATTTCGCCTGTCCATGCGGCGCACCACAGAATCCTCAATTGCCAGCCCGACGGCGTGGTCACGGCCCGCAGAACTGGCGATAACCGCCAGTTTGACCTGTTGCGCAAGCCAGTTCAGAACAAAACCCGGCCCGATCTTGGTCCAGCGGGCGGCTACCTCGATCACGGAGCCGGAACCGCGCCCCAGGGCGTTCAGGTCGCGCGCCATTCCCGCACCCGTCTCGAGGTCCTCCAGTGCACCGATCGCGCCCAGCGGGGCCCCGCCTGCGGCTCGGAGTGCCTCGCTCCATGAGG
>JAOUNK010000367.1 GCA_029881015.1 Gammaproteobacteria bacterium
CATCGATACCCAGGCTGCCGGCGCCTTCCGGACTGAATTTGGACATTACCTCGAGCACGACCTGCGCGTGCTCATTGCTTTTTTCTACCCAGCCCGGCTCTTCACCGCCGGCCGTTGCCGTGAAAGCCAGGACGGCCAGGGTGGCTGCTCCCAGTTGAATGCGCATGCGTGTTTACTCCCTCGAAATTCAGGTACTTCGGTTTAGATGCACGGCGTGCCGAAAAGGATTCACGCTCCGGCGGCTATTTTCAGAACCTTGGCACCTCGCACGTGCCCCGCTCGCAGATCGCACAACGCCTGGTTCGCGTTTTCCAACGGATAGCACTCGACTTCTACGCGCAACGGAATCGCCGCTGCGATCGGCAGGAACGCCTCGAGATCGTGGTGCGTCACGTTGGCGACCGACTTTATCTCTTTTTCCATCCAGAGGTGGTCCTCGTAGCAGATCGACGCCATCCGGTCCCGGTCGCCATCTTCCTTGCGAATGGCATTAATCACCAGGCGGCCGCCAGGTCGCAGGCACGCGAGAGCCGCGAGCACGGGCGTCCAGGCCGGCGTGGTATCGATCACCGCGTGCGGCGCGACCGGTGGCATATCCTGCGTGTCTCCGGCCCAGTCCGCACCAAGCTCGAGCGCGAAGTTCCGTTCCTTCTCGCTGCGCGCGAACACGAAGACCGGGCTGTTCGGATACAGGTAGTGTGCAAGCTGCAAGACGAGGTGGCCCGAGCCACCGAAACCGGTCAGTCCCAGGACCTGGCCGTCTTCCAGTGCGGCGAGGCACAGGGACCTGTAGCCGACACCGCCGGCACATAGCAGGGGCGCTGCTTCCGCGTCACCGAAAGCATCGGGTATCGGGTAGGCATAGCGTTCGGCTACGACGACAAACTCGGCATATCCACCGTTGACATCCCGACCGGTGGCTCGAAAGGCTGCGCTCAGGTTTTCGTCCCGTTCACCAGTGGACGAGTGTATCCATCCCACCCCGACTCGCTGGCCAGGGCGGAAGCGCTCACATCCGGGCCCGCGCGCCGCAACCCGGCCGACAATCTCGTGTCCGGGAATCACCGGAAGACCGGGTGGCGGAGTACGACCTTCGATTTCGTCGAGTTCCGTATGACAGACGCCACACACCGAAACTTCGATGAGGATTTCACCCTGCCGCGGAACGGGCGCGGCGACCTCAACCAGCTCGAGTGGAGATGGATTCTCCTCAAGATTTGCGGTTGCGGCGAGTACCATCGCGCGCATCAAATCGCTCCTTTACGACCCCGAGATCAGAGTATATGGTGCATCCTGTTCTGGTCGTTAGTCTCCGGCATGCACAACGTTCATTTCCCGCCCAGCGTCCTGGCCGCCGTCCTCAGTGCCTGCGCAACCGAATCGGTCATCCTCAATAGCGAACGCATTGAGCGGCGGTTCGGCAGTTACGGTATTGAGGTCCTCGCAAGCGAGGCAGGACTCAGGCGTTCAAACCTGTTCAGCGTTGATGGCGATACGGCGACCTGCAGAACGTATGCCGTTGTGCAATTCGAGGAGCAACACGACGAACGCTACGACGACGCACACTCCAGGGTCCTCGCCGGCGACTCTATCGGCGCCACTTTCAAGGAGAGTGGCTGGGGTATCGAGAAGAAAACGATGTATATCGGCAGCGTCAGCCTGCCGGAATCGCGAACCGAGGTCGGCGACCTCATGCGCCTGACCGGCGCCGTCGACCTCGCCATGCATGTCTACCAGCTCGTTCTTTCCAGGGACGATGTGGCCTTCGAATATGCAACCATCCTCGAGATACATCACCCCGAGTACCTCTCTCAGCGCGACCTTCTTGACCTCTACGAATACGAGGCAGGCGACGCCCTTCCGTCCACGGACCTCGCGAAGCTCGCCGCGCTGGTTCTGAGACCAAAAAAACGGAACTAGTCGTTAGTTGCACACCCGCTAATTGACTAAACTGGTCGACATATTGGGGTAAAAACGAGGCTTTTCCGATGAACGCAACCTCCAGACTTCTACTTGTTCTATGGGGCTCACTGCTCTTTTCCGTTGCTGGCGCTCAGGATTCGAGTGACGACGAGGCCAACGTACTTCTCATCATCGAACGGGAATGGGAAGCGGCTCGTAAAGGCGACCACGACAAGCTCGACGACATGCTCGCGAGCCAATTCATGGGCTGGGGAAGAAACTCTCCGGCACCACGGTCCAAGACTTCCACCTCGAACTGGAGCCGTTTCAGCGCCGAAATGGGCCGCGTCGTTCGCTACGAGCTGTACCCGCTGTCGATCACCGTCAACAACGACGTCGCCGTTGCGCACTACCTGTATTCGCGCGCCTTCAAAGACAAGTCGGGCGAGATCGAAATCTCAAGCGGCCGCTATACGGACGTCCTGGTTCGCACCGAGGACGGCTGGAAATTCCTGGCCTGGCATGGCGGCGACGACGACTAGGATCGACGCAGCCTCCGCATGATCGCCCGGCGGCGCGCCGTGATATCGGCATCGTCGGGCATTTCCTTGCCCAGGCCGGGGTTGTTGTAGGGGTTATAGCCGTCGCCCGCCTCGGGCCTGATAATAGAAAACCCATCAATATTAAGCTCTATCTCGCTGGTTTCTAAGCGCTTTTCTTCTATTTCTGCCAGGAGTTCTGCTCGGGACTTCATCGCTCTGTCTTATCCTTGGTGTTTCCCCGAGAAGACTCTCTCGAAAGCCCCCGGGATTCAAGTCCGTATATTTACTACGGTTAAGGGCCTGTTCAGCTTTGCCGGGGTAGTATCATCCTCAAGTTGAACAGGTCCGTATCGCGTCGGACCAGGAGGCAGGAATGGACAAGCAACGAAATGCCGCTTATGGACTGGCAAAACTGACCCTCGCCTTGCTGGCAATGCACCCGCTTGCCGGCCTGGCCCAGGTTCCCGTGGACGAGGACGGAAAAGTCATCGGTGCCTACGAACCCGCGCTGGAAACCGCGACGGAGGGCTTCGCACCCAGCAACGGCGACGTTCCTCTCATGTCCGCTTTTGAGCTCGAGGAGCTCGTCGGCCCGGTCGCGCTGTACCCTGACGACCTGCTGGCCATCATCCTGCCGGCAGCAGCGTATCCGCAGCAAATCATCGATGCCGGGCGTTTCCTCGAAGACCTTGAAAACGATGCATCATTGAAACCCGATCCCCTGTGGGACGATGCCGTCGTGGCACTGCTCAACTATCCCGAAGTCGTCGAACTCATGAACGATGACATCGACTGGACCTGGCGACTC
>JAOUNK010000368.1 GCA_029881015.1 Gammaproteobacteria bacterium
CCGGATCGCCTGTCCTTCCAGGGCTATGGCGAGTCGCAGCCGATTGCTGACAACGAGACGGCGGATGGCCGGGCGACGAACCGCAGGGTTGAGCTGCGGGTGGTGCGGCGCTAGGAGATTGCTAGGAGATTGGGAGCGAGCGAAATGCGGATTGCAGTAATCCGCGGTGCGGTCCTAGTGAACTTTGTTGGGAGACTTTCCCACTGACCTGATGGCAGAGGGCTTGCGATCCTCCCAGAGCAAGTCATTGATGTCGTCCGAGGCCCGGTACTCCTTCACCGTCTTCTCGAGAATCTCACGCATCCGACTGCGATCCCGGTCGCGCGCCGCATCTTCAACCGCAGCGAGCAACGGCATGAGGACGTCATGCGGGATGAAGTGCTCTTCGGCGCTCATTATGCGTGGATGGTCGGTGCCCGAGACGTTTTCGCCCAGTAGCAGCTCTTCGTAAAGCTTTTCGGCGGGACGCAGGCCGGTAAACTCGATGGCAATATCCCCATCCGGGTTGGCAGCATCGCGTACAGATAAACCAGTGAGGGCAATCATACGTTTCGCAAGATCGAGGATCTTGACCGGTTCTCCCATGTCGAGGACAAACACATCCCCACCCTTGGCCATGGCACCTGCCTGAATGACAAGCTGTGCGGCCTCGGGAATCGTCATGAAGTAGCGAATGATCTCAGGGTGCGTGACCGTCACCGGGCCGCCGTGCTGGATTTGCTCGCGAAACAGCGGTACGACCGAGCCAGACGACTCCAGCACGTTGCCGAACCGAACCATGGAGAAGCGGATGGTATTGGTTGTTCCCTGCAATGCCTGCAGCGTCTGTTCGGCCAGCCGCTTGGTGGCCCCCATGACATTGGTTGGGCTCACAGCCTTATCGGTCGACACCAGGACGAAGTTCTTCACCCCTGCTCCGATCGCCGCCTTCGCCGTTCGCAAGGTTCCCAATACGTTATTGCATGCGCCTTCAATGATGTTGCGCTCCACCATAGGTACGTGTTTGTAGGCTGCCGCATGATAGACCGTATCGATTTCGAAGCGCTCCATGATCTCGTGGACCCGAACCTGATCCTGTACAGAACCAAGCAAGGGTACGACATCAACATCCGCCCCGATCTTCTTGGCAAGCGCATTGAGTTCCTTGTCGATCTGATAAAGAGCGGCTTCAGAAATCTCGAACAGCACTACTGCCTTTGGGCCGACGCGCAGAATCTGGCGACACAGTTCGGAGCCTATTGATCCACCTGCCCCGGTCACCAGCACCGATTTGCCCAGAAGCGTCGCCTGCATGAGCGTGTTCTCCGGTGCGACGGCTTGGCGTGTGAGCAGATCCTCTACGTCAACTTCACGAATATCGTCAACGCGGGCTTTCCCCGAAATAAGGTCATTGAAATCGGGGACCGTCTGCACGTGAACAGCCAGTGGTTCGAGGCTGGCGACAATATCCCGACGTTCCCGGCGTGATGCGCTGGGCATGGCGAGCAATACGCGGGTAACCTGCTTCTCGTCAACCAGGCGTTCGAGTTCACTTCGGGGATAAACCGTCAGCCCGTGAATCTGGCTGCCATGCGTCCTCGGGGCATCATCGATGAATGCAACCGGGCTGTAGCCATAGTCTCCCTGAATTGCCTGGACGACCCGTGCACCGGACTCGCCGGCCCCGTAGATGATGACATTCTCCTTACCGGGGGAGCGGCGCACGAGGAGACTTTGCGCGATATAGCGACTGCCGACTAGGTAGAAACCACAGAAGGCCGCGTAAACAACAGCGAGGCGGAATGGCGTTGTCGTCATGCCTATGACCCAGCCGACCGCCGACAAGACGATGGCCGACACGATGGCAACCTGCGCACCTGCCAGAAGCAGCCCCATTCCAAGATAGCGGACTATTGAATTATAGAAACCCAGGTGGCGCGCCACCACGTGCGCGACAAGCATCGTGACGAATGCGAGAAGGAAGAAATCGGCGCGTGGCAGTGGCCGGATCAGGTAGACCCAGGCAACGCCGAGCACGCAGCAGTAAATGCCGACCGCATCGGCCAGCAGCATGACGAACTGCTTGGCCCGACGCGGCAGTCCAACCAGGCGTCCACGCCACGTGCTAACCGTCGCAGGCACTCGCTGCGTACGATTGGAATGGTCCTTCATGTTGCCCACGCTTTTCCGAAGCTAGATGGACTCAGTGCCCATACGTGGACCGAATTTACCACAATCATGGCGAACCAGACACTGTCGTCAATCGCAGACTATTGGGTTGCCTTAACCTCGACGGGCTCAAGAACGTCGCATCTTGTCCTCACGCGCACCTCTCCAGCTCCGGTGCGGAACAGAAATATTGACCTGGTCTGTCGCATCGACGGCGCCCCCCTCCGCTGGCATCTGATTTGCCCTAATAGCCTAGTTTCGAGTGTGTTTCCACCAGGAATACATTCTACGCAGCCCTTCCTCGATTGAGGTATTCGGCCTCCAACCCGACTTTCGAAGAGTAGAGTTGTCCATTATTTTTCGCGGCGTTCCATCAGGACGAGACGTGTCGAATGTGATTTGCCCGTTAAAGCCTACTACCCCGGCAACAAGATGTGCCAGGCCTTCTATGGATATCTCTTCAGATGACCCGACATTGATCAAGCCACCATCATCATAAGTATTCATAAGGTGCACACAGGCATCGGCTAAATCGTCGGAATAAATCAACTCGCGCATCGGCTTGCCTGTACCCCAGACTATTACTTCTTTCGCCCCGGCCTTCTTCGCTTCCTCAAACCGTTGCATCATGCCAGCGACGACATGGCTATTTTCAGGGTGAAAATTGTCGCCTATCCCATAGACGTTTGACGGCATAACAGTGAACGCATCAAAGCCAAATTGGGCACGGTAGGCATCGCACATGACCTTCCCAGCAATCTTGGCAACGGCGTAAGGCAGGTTCGTCGGCTCCATTGGGCCACTCAGGAGAGCCTCCTCTTTGATTGGTTGCTCAGCGAGCTTGGGATAGATACAACTCGACCCAAGAAAGAGAAGCTTTGCGGCTCCATTTCTATATGCTGCATCAATTGTATTAGTTTGAATACGCAGGTTTTCACGGATGAAATCGGCCCCGTAGGTCGTGTTCGCAACAATACCACCAACTTTAGCCGCAGCCAGAAACACGTACTCTGGTTTTTCGGCCGCAAAAAACTCGTCAACAGCAGACTGGTTGTCCAAAGGCAGTTCTGCATGGGATCGTACGATGATCCCCTTG
>JAOUNK010000369.1 GCA_029881015.1 Gammaproteobacteria bacterium
GTACCGGCGTGCACCCTATGACCTGCAATAATTCACGACGATAAACCATCGTCACCTCCTCCGGATCGTGCCCGGACGAAACGGGGTCTGTCCCATCAGGTCGAGCGCGCCGATGTCTGTTCGATAGTTGCGCTCACGCGAAGTCCTTGCGCTTTGCTGGTCCAGAGTTCATAACGATATAACGGATGGTCAGGATACTCGTTGACTGCCGCCGGTATCCGCATGACAGGAACGTAAATGAACAATAAAAACAATGACTTACATCGCTGCATCCAACCGCGCGTCGAGGTGCATCTAAGGGGTGAAAGCAGGATTACCTGATTAACCGGAGTTTCCAAAATGACAGAAGAACTAATCCCGATCGTGATGTTTGTCAGTATCGCCGTGGTACTCATAGCGGCATTCTGGTTTCGTCAACGCAGCCGTGACGGGATGCAACAGACGATCCGCCTCGCCATCGACAAGGGCCATGAATTGACGCCGGAGATCATTGATCGGCTCGGCCATCCCCAAGCCAGCAAGTACAAGGATCTGCGCCTGGGAATGATCTGGATGGCGCTTGCGATCGGCCTCTTGCTGTGCGGCCTGGCTGTACCGGATTCGTCCGGGGACGCATTGCGCGGATGTCTCGCCGGGGCTGCTTTTCCGTTTGCGATCGGCACCGCTTACCTGATCCTGTACAGGTTCACGGGCAAAGAAGCCTAGCGGAGCGGCAGCCTTGTCCAGGAGCGAGGATCATGAGCTTGTCGCGAGGGTCGTATCCGCCCAGGATACCGATGCTTTCGGCGAGCTCATTCGTCGTCACCAGTCACACGTGCGCAATTTCCTGCGGAAGCTCTGCGGTGATATGAGCATGGCTGACGACCTGGCACAGGACAGTTTCATGCGCGCCTGGGACAAGCTGCACACGTACTCGGGTAGCGGTTCGTTCATCGGCTGGATGCTGAAGATCGCGTACACGACGTTCCTGCAATCCAGGCGTAAGTCGAAGCGCTATGCGGAGATCCTGGAACAGGCGGGTCATGATACGGACATGGAGTCACGCACCCGCACCACACAGGCGGATGAAGTCGGCGATCTCGACAAGTTTCTTGCGGTGTTATCCGAGGAGGAGCGCGCCATCATGGTCATGTCCTACGCTTGCGGCCTTTCTCATCGTGAGATCAGTGATGCGACGGCGATGCCGGTGGGAAGCGTGAAGTCGGTAATATTTCGTGGTAAAGAAAAGATCAGGACCAGTTTTGACATCAAAGATCATCAACATGGCTGAGCGAATGAAAGACGAACAGGACCGCTTGCTTGAGTCGATGTTCGAGTCGACCCCGATTGCGGACAACGGATTTAGCAGCAAGATAGTAAGCCGCATCAGGCGCAAGCTCTGGATGCGACGGATTACACTGCCGGCAGCGGTGCTGCTGGGTGGCGTGATTGCGTATCAACCCCTGGTGGCACTGCTCAAGGGTACCTACCAGCTGTTTGTCAGTTTGCCTGGCGACCTGGTTCCGTCTCTGTCCGATAGCCTGCCGTCAATGCAGCTCATCGTCACGGGCGCACTGATCCTGGCCGTGACGCTCATCTCGCTGAACATGCTGGAGGACTAGCGCGTTTCCATTGTCTTGCCATGAGCGCTCGGTTACATTGCGCTCATGACTCTTCGCGACAAAGTCGAGGCCCAACTGCCCAACTGGGAACGCTGGTACCCCAGCCTGTTCGACGCTGCCAGCGATCTCGGCATCATCAAGGCCGAGGTCTGCGATCCCAATTCCCTGCTCCTGACGCGCCGCCATGCGAAAGTCCGGCAGCGCGCGGAAGACGCGCATCGAGAAAAGTGGGGCGGCAAAGCCGAGGAATAGTCCATGCCCTACGATCTTGAATCGGCGCGCGCGCAATTTCCTGCGCTCGCTTTTGAGGATGACGGCCGGCGCCGCATCTACCTCGATAATCCGGCTGGTACCCAGGTTCCCGCTGCGGTCGTGCGCGCGATGTCCGACTGCCTGCTAAGGGCCAATGCAAACCTCGGCGGTTATTTCCCCTCGTCGATTGCGGCTGAGAACATCGTCGACTCAGCGCGGCGGGCGATGGCCGATTTCCTGAACGCGCGCTCGGACAACGAGATTGTCTTCGGCCAGAACATGACGACGATCACGTTGCACATGTCGCGCTCCATCGGTCGGCTGTTTCGTGCCGGCGATGAGATCGTTCTTTCCTGCATGGATCACGATGCCAACGTGTGGCCGTGGGTATTGCTGGCGCGTGATCTCAATCTCGTCGTCAAATGGTTGCCCTTCAGTAGGGATACGTTTGAATTTGAGCTCTCCGCACTGGACGAGCTCCTTTCCGATCGAACGCGCCTTGTCTGTGTCGGTGGTGCCAGCAACCTGACCGGAACCCTGAATGACGTTGGCGCCATCTGCGCGAAGGCGCGCGCAGCCGGTGCGCTGACGTATATCGACGCCGTGCAGTCAGTGCCGCATGTCGTGACCGATGTTCAGGATATCGGCTGCGATTTCCTGGTCTGTTCTGCGTACAAGTTTTTCGGTCCGCACCAGGGCGTGTTGTGGGGGCGGCTGGACGTGTTGGAGCAGCTGGAACCCTACAAGGTCAGACCGGCGCCGACTTCGGTACCGGACTGTTTCGAAACCGGCACGCAAAGCCACGAGGGTTTTGCAGGCATCAAGGCGGCGGTGGATTACCTTGAGTGGATAGGCACATCAATGGCCGGCGCACCCGGCGGACGCGACGCCCTGCGCGCGGCTATGCGGCTGCTTTTCGACTATGAAAAGTCACTGGCGACGCATTTGATCGACGGTCTCACGGCGATCGATGGCGTAACCGTTCAGGGGATTACGGCGCCTGACGCGATGGACCGGCGCGTGCCAACGGTCTCGTTCACTCACGCCGACGCCGATCCTGCGCATGTCGCCGAGTCGCTGGCCAGGCGGAATATCTTCGTCTGGAACGGTCACAATTACGCTGTCGAGGTGGCCAAGACGCTCGGTATCTACGAGTCTGGTGGTGCGGTCCGGGTCGGGCCGGTGCACTACAACAGCATCGCCGAACTCGACGTGCTGCTGGAGGCGCTGCCCGGGATACTCGGGGTCTAGGCTGGAGGAAACCGCCTGGCGGCGGCCCTCGTATACAAAGAAAGCCGCCTGGCGGCGGCTTTCCGTGGAATCAAATACCTGAAAAGGAGGACTAGCGAAGTGAGTAGCGGTGCTCCATCAATCGCGTCAGACCCACA
>JAOUNK010000060.1 GCA_029881015.1 Gammaproteobacteria bacterium
GCTGAGTATGCGTCGGGTCGCGAACTGCGGGCCGATACGGGTCTCGCTTTTGCAGCGCTGGCCGATGCCGAGCAACGTGCAGGCGCGTGGCTGGCACGAAGTGGTGCCGGGCCCAGTATCTACGATATCCGTGACGCCATGGGAGAGACCATGATGCACAAAGTCGGTATCTTCCGGACCGGCGACGAACTCGCGGAAGCGGTCGCGACTATCGGCCAGTTACTGGACGATTGCGAGCATGCCGTCTTGCGCTGCAAGGATCCGGGCGTCAATCCCGAGCTTGCATTCGCACTTCGACTGAAGGGCATGCTGCGTCTGGCGATGACCGTGGCGAGGGGTGCGGAAGCCCGTACCGAGAGTCGTGGCGCGCACTACCGCTCGGACTATCCGCTGCGAAACGATCGTGAGTGGCTGTGCCGGACATTGGTTCGTTGGGATGCGAGAGACAGTGAGCCGTCTTTCAGCTACGAACCGACCGGGATCATCGACCTGCCGCCGGGTCATCGTGGCTACGGCAGCGACGAACGCATCGAGATGACCGCAACGCTCGAGAAACACAATGCAGACGTGCTGCAGGAACAGACGCGCCTCGGCCGACTGGCCAGTGTCGAAGACATGGGCAGCCGATTGCGTCGTGGCGCCTGGAAAGCCGCAACAGGACAGGATTCATGAGCGACACAGTGAAAGCCCGCCGACTTCGATTCGAGATTTTCCGCTACAACCCTGAAGACGAAAAATCGACGCCGCACACCGACGTTTTCGAACTTGACGAGACGCCGTTCATGACCTTGTACATCGCGTTGAACCAGATTCGCGAGAAACAGGACCCCGGTCTGCAGTTCGATTTCGCTTGCCGGTCCGCAATCTGCGGGTCCTGTGCAATGATGGTGAACGGCCGGCCGGCACTGGCTTGCCGCACGTTGATTGCGGATCTGCCCGAGAAGATCCAGCTGTATCCGTTGCCGACGTTCAAATTGATCGGCGATCTGTCGGTCGATACCGGGACCTGGTTCCGCGAGATGGCGGAAAGGACGGAAGCGTGGATCCACGAGCGATTGCCGTTCGACCCGGACGCCACCGAGGAGCGCATGAGCGACGATATCGCCGCTGCGATTTACGAGGGTGATCGTTGTATCGAGTGCGGTTGTTGTGTTGCCTCCTGTGGTCTTGCCAACGTCGACGACACGTTTCTCGCCGGTGCCGGACTGAATCGCGTGGCCCGTTTCATGATGGATCCGCGTGACAGCCGCTCAGACGCGGAGTGGTTCGACGTCGTTGCCGGGGACCAGGGAGTGTTTGCCTGTATCGGCATGATGGCCTGCGAGGATGTTTGCCCGAAAGAGCTGCCGCTGCTCGAAGTCTATGCCTATCTGCGGCGTCGCACGCTGGGTGCACGTTTCGCTGCAAGGTCGCAGCAGGCCGTGTAACTCGGCCCCGAGCCGCGGCCTGTTTGCACGGCGCACCATTCAATAAATACCGTCTCAACGGGCCGAGCCAGCCGTAATTTCCTACGGCTATTACGTATTCTCTGGTACCCGCCGCTGCTGTTCTATTGGACGCAGGGAAGTAGCGTGCATAGTTCAGGCACTGCCGGACCAACAGCAGTAGCACGTGATCAACGCCTGATCGACCTTTCAAGTGCGACAAGACACAGGGAGAGGTAGATATGAAGCGGCATGTGTTGCACCCGATATGGGTTGCAATAGGGGTTGTTGGACTCATTCTGTTCGCCCGGCTGTTGCTGGTACCGGATGACTTTGGCGTTCACGGCGATAGCTTCACTTACAACTATCACCGGCTCGGCAATATCGAGGAATGGAAGAACTTCCCGGTAAAGTACCAGGGCACGGATACCTGCCTCGAATGCCACAAGGACAATGCGAAGGCGCATCGCCGCTCTCCGCACAAGCGCGTGCAATGCGAAAACTGTCACGGGCCTGCCGGCAATCACCCGGACGATGTCGAGTACCTTCCCCTCAACAAGGAACGCGCCATGTGCCTCAGGTGCCACGCCGACCTTGGCTATCCTGAGTCCACCGCTCGCTCCAATCTGCCTGCCATCGTCGATCGCCATCACAAGCGCAGGCGCGAGTGTGTGTCCTGCCATAATCCGCACGACCCGAGGGAGGATGTCGAATGAGCTGTTCTCGCCGAGATTTTCTCAAGGATTCCGTAGGCGCAGCCTTCGTCTCCTCTCTGCCGCTCAGCGCGTTTGTCGTTCTGACGACGGAAGAGGCCGCAGCGGCGATTGCCGAGTCGACGGTGCGCTGGGCGTACCTGGTGGATACGACCAGGTGCACCGGCTGTGGAATGTGCGTCAAGGCGTGTAAGAACGAAAACGAAATACCGTACGACGCGCCGGTGACACGAACCTGGGTCGAACGCTATGTCGTCACGAATGACGGTCAGACGCACGTCGACTCACCGGACGGCGGGCGCGATGGCTTCACCAGCGACAAGATCCGCGACCAGGAGATCGATCCGGACACGATTGACAAGGCTTTCTTCGTGCCGAAGCTTTGCAACCAGTGTGATAACCCGGCCTGCGTTCAGGTATGTCCCGTTGGCGCGACCTACCAGACCGACGACGGTGTCGTGTTGGTCGACAGGGAGTGGTGTATCGGTTGTGGCTACTGCATCATGGCCTGCCCGTATGGCGTCCGCTTCTTTCACCCGGATCACAAGGTCGCCGACAAATGCAATTTCTGCTACCACCGAATTACCAAGGGCATGATGCCGGCTTGTGTAGACAGCTGTGCCTTTGGCGCACGTAGGCTGGCTAACCTGAGGGATCCGGACGATCCTGTAACCAAGATCATCAAGACCGAGAGAGTGGCGGTGCTCAAGGACGAGTACGGTACCAAGCCGCATGTGTTTTACATCGGTCTCGATAATAACGTGAGGTGATTCCATGAATGAAGACCTCATGGTGCATGGTGCGGAGTGGACGATAAAAGAGCTGTTCGTCTACCCCAATGAGTTCATCTACTGGAGTATCCAGATCGTCATGTATCCCTACATGACGGGACTGGTCGCGGGTGCTTTCGTGCTGTCGTCGCTGTACCACGTCTTCGGCCAAAAGGACCTCAAGGAGATCGCACAGTTTTCGCTCGTGTTTTCACTTGCATTGTTGCCCGTAGCGGCGTTGCCTCTGCTATTGCACCTGCAGCAGCCGTTGCGAGCGATGGAACCGCTGCTGACTCCACACTTCACCTCGGCAATCGCCGCTTTTGGCATGGTGTTTACGCTCTATGGGCTGATTGTCGTGAGCGAAATCTGGTTTGTGTATCGCGTGTACTTCGTGCATCAACTCGAAGTCCTCGCGGGTGCGCCCGGGTTTTGGAACGCGCAACGCCGTATTGCCTACAAAATTCTGACCCTGGGCGCGAAAGACGTGGGCGAGGACGCGGTCGCAGTCGATCACAAGGCCGCCAAGATATTGGCAGGCGTCGGAATTCCCGTGGCCTGTTTCCTGCACGGCTATGCCGGATTCATTTTCGGGTCGGTCAAGGCCAATGCGCTGTGGATGTCTCCACTGATGCCGGTCATTTTCATCATGTCGGCCGTCGTGTCCGGTATCGCGTTGTGCATGCTCACGTATATCGTGATCATGGAATTCCAGGCGTTTCGGCTGCGGCGCCAGGGCGGTGCGACGCAGGCAGGCGAAACAAAAGGTGCAGAGATCGATATTATTTCAAAAGCGACGCGTTACCTGCTGGGCTTCCTGGTGGCGGCCATCAGCCTCGAATTACTCGACCTGATTTTCCGCGGTTATACGGCGATGAAGTCCTGGGACATTCTGCGGTCGGTCATGTATGGCAAGGACTTTATCAATATCTTTGTATTGCAGTACACGCTTGGCAATCTCGTGCCGTTTGTGCTTCTGCTACTGCCGGGTCGAACGATCAAGCGCACGGTTCTCGCATTGCTGCTGGTGCTGTTTGGCGTATTCATGATGCGCTGGAACGTGGTTATCGGCGGGCAGGCATTCTCATTGTCCTTCTCCGGTTATATGCACTACCACATACCCGTCATCCCGCATAGCTTCGAGACCTTCAAGGAAGGCCTGTTCGGTGCGTTGACGGTGATCGCGACGCCATTCCTGCTGTTTTGGCTCATCAACAAATTCGTGCCGTCTTTGCGGAGGGATGCAGGGGAGACATAGTGACAGCGAGCGTTGCGGACCTCGAGGCCCGGCTGGCCCGCGTTGAGAAACGACTGGCCAAGCTGGAAGGCGCAGCACCGGCGAAGGCCGACTACGACGCCGAGGCGGCTGCGCCGACCCTAAGCATGGGGTACGCGGCGAACGTTTCAACGCACATCGGTCGGGTACTGCTTATTTTCGGTGGCGCTTACCTGCTTCGAGCCATAACCGAATTCCAGTTCTTACCGACTGCTCTCGGTCTCTCCCTGGGTGCGGTCTATGCAGTATTCTGGTTGTTCATGGCGTACCGCAAGGGCGGGCTGGACTCGCAGCATACCAATGCTGCGTTCTTTGGCGGTACCTCGGTGCTTCTTACGCTGCCCTTGCTGCATGAGGCAACAACCCGGTTTGCATTGCTGTCCGGTACAGAGGGCGTTATCGCGCTTGGTGCCTATTGTGGCGCAGCCCTGCTGGTAGCGGCCGTGCGCAGGCTGAGGACGCTGGCCTGGCTGATCACGGCAGGCGGTATTGCGGCGGGAGTTGCCTCGCTGATTGCCAATCACACGGCCGTCCCGGTGTCGGTATTTCTGCTACTGCTGGGACTCGGTTCGCTCTGGACCGTCTACTGGCGCGACTGGCTGGGTTTGCCCTGGCTTGGCGCTGTCGGCGCCAACCTGGGCGTAATAGCGCTCGTGGTTCTGGCCGGTAACGACCGTTGGCCAATTGACCCAAGGCTGCCATTTGTTCTCGCCGTTGCGCTGTTGAGCACGTATCTGCTGAGTTTTACCTTTCACTCACATGTTCGCGGTCGCCTGGTAGGCGTGTTCGAGGTCATGCAGGCACTGCTTGCCGGTGGCATAGTGCTTGGTTCCGCGATCGTCGCCGTGCGGGGCGGATACCTGGAGATAGCGACGGTCGGCATAATGGGCATCGTCCTCGGCGGCGGCGGCTATGCACTCGCGATCGCGAAACACACGCGGGATCTTCGCTACATAAATTTCTTCTACTATTCGACATTCGGACTCGTATTTCTACTGGTGGGCACCGGTTTGCTCATACCGCTGGTGTGGGCTGCCGTAATCTGGGCGTTACTCGCAATCGTGATGGCCTGGTTCAGTGGCCGCAAGGGCTGGGTCAGCCTGAGCCTGCAATGTACGTTTCTCCTGCTCGCCGCGAGCGCCGGTTCCGGGTTGTTATCGTCCGGTCTGGAAGCGCTGGTCGGTGATCCTTCCAATGGCTGGGCAGTCCTCGAACCCACCCACATCATTGTTGCCGTGGCGACCGTCGCCTGCCTGTTTGTCCCCGTGGCACAGCATTCGGATCGATGGGGTGCGCTTTCGGGTCTGCCGCAACTGCTTGTCCTGGCGCTTTCTGTCTGGGGTGTCGGCGGACTGATCATAGCCGCAAGCGCCCAGCTGCTTGCCGGTACTGGAAGTACCGAACCGAACCTCGCGGTCCTCGCAGCGATTCGCACGGCGATACTCTCCGTCGCTTCGGTCACGCTCGCGGTCTCCAGCCGCCACCGGCGATGGCCGGAGGCTCGTTGGCTGGTCTACCCGGTTCTGGTCCTGGTCGGGATCAAACTGTTCGTCGAAGACTTCCCGCACGGCCAGCCGGCAACCTTGTTCGTTGCGCTCGCATTTGTCGGTACCGCGCTGTTACTGGTCGCACCGCTGCTGAAACGTGAGCCTGGTCCGAATGCGGACGATGAGGGGCAGCGCACGGAGATGCCCTGAGCTTTTCGAACTGACGGCCACGATGTCCTGGTATCAGAACAATCACTATGCGCGTTGAACCGACTAGCCCGCTGCGATCACTTCCAGGGCCCGCAGAACATCGCGGCGGCTGATCTGGCCGACGAGCCGGTTATTGTCCGTGACCGGGAAGCGCCGGAAGCCACCGTCGATGAACACCTGGGCCAGGTCGACGATGCTCATTTCCATATTGACCGTCTTCACGCCCTTCGTCATGTACTCGCTGACCGGGCCGCCGTAGGTGCCGTGGTAGCCCGCCTGGAGCGCGACTCTCAGGCAATCGAGCTCCGACAACATGCCGATGAGGTTGCCTTCGTCATCGACGACAGGCGCGCCCGCAATGCGATGCTTGACCAGTGCGTGGACCGCGTCGAGGACCGGCGTGTCGGGCTTGAACGTCACCAGCGTCTTCGCCATGTAGTCTTTCACGAGGCAGGATTTGATGTTCATGTTGCGTCTCCGTCGGCGCCTTGGCGCTTCCTGCGGCAATTGCCCTTGCCGCTGCATAATTCACAGCCGCCACCATTGAGGCCGCCGCAGCTACCGCTGATAGCCTTGCGGCCATTCAGGACGCCGACACTCATGCCCGTGATGACGAGCAAAATGATGACAAAGCTAAACAGCAGTGTGGTCATGATCATGTTCATAGCTTACTCAGTGTATCGAATTCGGTTGTGGTAATTTCCTGTATTTCCGTTTGCCCACGGACCAGGAAGTAAGCCGCGAGCTTGAGTTCCCGCGCAAGTGCCGGCCCCGCATCGGGCCCGAGCACCAGCAGGGCGGTGGCCATTGCGTCGGCATAGGCTGCGGAAGGTGCTATCACCGTCACGGCAGCGAGACTATGGGAAACAGGGCGGCCGGTTCGTGCATCGATCGTATGCGAGAAGCGTTGCCCTTCATGTTCAAAGAAGTTGCGGTAATCGCCTGACGTCGCAACACTCGTGTCTGTCACGTCAACGATCGCATGAGGTACCCGGGCTGATGTGGAGGGCGCTTCAATGCCGATCGCCCACTTGTTGCGGTCACGGTTCAGGCCCCTGACGCGCAGCTCGCCGCCGACCTCCACCAGGAAGTTCTTAAAATTGCGGGCCTCGAGCATGTCGGCCAGCCGATCGACGGCATAGCCCTTCGCCCAGCCCGACAGGTCAACGTACAGGTCGGGCACGTCCTTGCGCACCAGGCGTTCCTGGCAGTCCGTTTCGAGCTTGTCGAAGCCAACCCGTTGTTGTGCGGCTTGAATGTCAGCCGTTGTCGGCGGGTTGCCTGCCTGGCCATTCGGCCCGAATCCCCAGAGGTTTACGAGCGGGCCGATGGTCAGGTCGAATGCACCGCCTGTCGCCACACTGACGTCCCGAGCGCGTTGCAGCAGATCGCAGAACTCGGCCGAGACGGGGATCCAGTCAATCGACAGATCGGCATTGAAGCGGCTGAGTTCGGAGTCGTCCCGCCACGTCGAGGCCAGGTCGTCGACGGACTGCAATACTGCGTGCACATCCTCCTGCAGCGCTTCCCTGTCCAGCCCGGCCGGCGGATCGACGAGGGACACGACAAACGAGGTGCCGAGCGCGCCACCCTTGAGGTCCAGCTGCGGCAGCGAGCTGTCGCACGCCACCAGCGCCAGTAACGCGAGGCAGATTGTCAGCGAGCGCAGCACGATCGATCAGCCGCCGAAGTCGTCCAGCAGGACGTTTTCCTTGGGCACACCGAGGCTGTCCAGCATCTTGATGACGGCTGTGTTCATCATCGGCGGGCCGCAGAGGTAGTACTCGCAGTCTTCCGGCGCCGGGTGCTCCGCCAGGTACTCGTCGAGCAGTACCTGGTGAATGAAGCCGGTGAGCCCCTCCCAGTTGTCCTCTGGCAGCGGTTCGGACAGTGCGAGATGCCACTCGAAGTTATCGTTCTTTTCGGCGAGCTCATCGAACTCCTCGGCGTAGAACATCTCCTTGAGACTGCGTGCGCCGTACCAGAACGACATCTTGCGCTTGCTGTGTTTGCGCTTGAGCTGGTCGAAGATATGCGCGCGCATCGGGGCCATGCCCGCACCGCCGCCGATGAAGACCATCTCGTTGTCGGTGTCTTTCGCGAAGAACTCACCGTATGGGCCCGAGATCGTCGTGTGATCGCCAGGCTTGAGGTTGAAAATGTAGGATGACATGACGCCCGGGGGCACGGAATCATCGGCGCCTGGCGGCGGTGTCGCGATACGGACATTCAGCTTGATGACCGTCTTTTCCTCCGGATAGCTGGCCATGGAGTAGGCGCGCACTTCGGGATGTTTCACGTGCGACTCGTAACGCCACATGTTGTAGCGGTCCCATTCGTCGCGGTATTTCTCCTCGATGTCGAAATCCGTGTACTTGAGATGGTGCGGCGGGCACTCGATCTGGATGTAGCCGCCGGCGCGGAATTCGAGCTCCTCGCCTTCGGGCAGCGCAACCACAAGTTCCTTGATGAAGGTCGATACGTTCCTGTTCGAGACGACGGTGCAGTCGTAGCGCTTGACCCCGAACACTTCCTCGGGAACCCGGACTCTCATGTCCTGTTTGACGGCCACCTGGCAGGAGAGCCGGTAGTGATCCGCCGCATCGCGTTTGTTGATGACCGAGGTTTCGGTCGGCAGGATGGCACCACCGCCGGACAGGACACGCACGCGACACTGCGCGCAAGTGCCGCCGCCACCGCAGGCAGACGGCACGAACAGTCCGTTGTCGGCGAGGGTCTGCATGAGCTTGCCGCCAACGGGCACGGAGAGTTCGAGTTCGTCGTTGACGATGACATTGACGTGACCCGTCGAAACCAGCTTGGAGCGGGCCGCCAGGATAACGAAAACGAGAATGAGGACGACGGCTGTGAAAAGGCCAACGCCCAGTAGTACTTCCTGCAGTACGGCAGAGTCGATGTTCACTTTAGATCCCCGAGAAGCCCATGAAGCTCAGCGACATGAGGCCGACGATGATGAATGCGATGCCGAGTCCCTGCAGTCCGTCAGGAACATCTGAATACTTGAGCTTTTCGCGAATGCCGGCGAGCGCGATGAGTGCGATCGCCCAGCCCGCACCGCTACCGATACCGTAGACGACCGACTCGGGCAGGTCGTACTGGCGCTCCACCATGAACAGGGTGCCACCAAGGATGGCGCAGTTCACGGTTATGAGCGGCAGGAAGATGCCGAGTGCGTTGTACAGCTTCGGGAAGAAGCGATCGAGCGTCATCTCGAGGATCTGCACCAGTGCCGCGATCACGCCGATGTAGCTGACCAGCCCGAGAAAGCTCAGGTCGACATCGGGCATCCCGGCCCAGGCAAGCGCGCCATCCGCCAGCAGGTAGCTGTAGATCAGGTGATTGACCGGGACCGTGATGACCTGGATGACGACCACGGCGACACCCAGGCCGATCGCCGTTTCAACGCGCTTGGATACGGCAAGAAACGTACACATGCCCAGGAAAAAGGCGAGTGCGAGGTTCTCGACAAAGGCGGCTTTGACGAAGAGGCTTACATAGGCTTCCATCAGTAGACCTCCGTCCGGTGGACTTCATGAATCTGGTAGTCGGGTTTCTCGACCTGTTGTTTGCGCCAGGTGCGAATACCCCAGATCAGCAGGCCGATGATGAAGAACGCGCTCGGCGGCAGCAGCATCAGGCCATTCGCCTCGTACCAGCCGCCGTTCGACGCCAGCTCGAATACGGGGTAGCCGAGCAGGGTGCCCGCACCGAACAGTTCACGCAGCGTCGCGACGGCGATCAGGATGATGCTGTAACCGAGGCCGTTACCCAGGCCATCGATAAAGCTCATAACGACGCCGTTCTTCATGGCAAACGCTTCGGCACGACCCAGTACAATGCAGTTCGTAATAATGAGGCCGACGAAGACCGATAGCTGCTTGCTGGTCTCGAACGCGTAGGCCTTCAGCAGCTGATCGACCAGGATCACGAGCGACGCAATAATCGTCATATGCACGATGATGCGAATGTTATTGGGTATCCGGTGCCGCAGTGCGCTGATAGCCGCGCCGGCAAGTGCCGCGACGCTGGTCAGTGCAATGCACATCAGCAGGGCAGGCAACAGGGAGGTCGTAACCGCCAGCGCCGAGCAAATGCCGAGCATCTGCAGCGTGACCGGATTGTTGTCGACCAGTGGGTCGATCAGTACTTTGCGTGCTTCACTCATTTAGCCAGCCTCACGGAAATTCTTAAGGTACGGTCCGAAACCGTGCGGTCCGGTCCAGTACCGGACCAGTCCTGATACGCCGTTACCGGTCAGGGTTGCGCCGGACATGCCGTCGATCAGGTGCTGTGGATTGGGAGCGCCGGCGGGCACGGGGCCGCGCACGACACGAATCTCGGGCTCGTCACTGCTGCCGTAAACCTCTTTGCCCACCCACAGGGCGCGCCACGGTTCCTTGTCGATCTGGTCGCCAAGCCCCGGCGTTTCGGCGTGCGCGTAAAAGCGCAGGCCCCTGATCGTATTGCCGTCGGGCGCCAGGGACAGGTAGCCGAGCATCGTTGACCAGAGGCCCTTGCCGTAGACAGGCAGGATGATCTGTTCAATGTCGCTACCGTCTTTCACGAGGTAGACAGGTACGTAACGGGGGCGCTGCCCGATGCCGGCTTCGTCCAAATCGACCGGGATCGAAATGCTGATGTCCGCGTCGCTCTCCTCGGCATAGGTGCCCGTTTCGAGATCGACGGTGCGGGTTTCGATCGCCTCGAACAGCTGGTTGATGTCCACGTCGGGTTGCATGAGGCCGGCAACGTCGAGAATGATCTGTTGCCGGAACAGGTCCTCGTTCTGTTTCTGGATCGGTTTCAGTACGATCGCTGCGCTCGAGACGATAATGGAGCAAACCAGGCTAAGCCCGATCGCAATCATCAGCGTATTCGAAATGCTGTCGCGGTCGAATTCTTCTCTGTTAGACATTGCGTTTGAGCCTCCGCTTCACGTTGGCTTGCACTACGAAGTGGTCGATGACCGGTGCGAACACGTTGGCGAACAGGATGGCCAGCATGATGCCTTCCGGAAACGCCGGGTTAACGACGCGAATCAACCAGGTCATGAAGCCGATCAGGAAGCCGTAAATCCACTTGCCGGTATTCGTCTGGGACGCGCTCACCGGGTCCGTTGCCATGAATGCGGCGCCGAAGGCGAAGCCACCGACGACCATGTGCCAATGCCAGGGCATGGCCAACATTGTGTTGTTGCTGTCCGCGCCGCCGAAAAGCAGTGTCGGCACGATCAGGCCGAGGCACACGGCGACAATGATGCGCCACGACGCGATACGCGTGAACACGAGGATCACGGCGCCGAGCAGGCAGGCGGCGGCAGAGGTTTCCCCGATGGAGCCCTGCATTTGCCCGACAAAGGCCTGGGTCCAGGTCAGGCCCGTATCCAGAACGCCCTGGAAGCCCTCGATGGCACCGATGCCCAGTACGGTCGCGCCGCTGAAGCCGTCGACCGGTGTCCAGACGGCGTCGCCCGAAATCTGGGCCGGGTAAGCGAAGTACAGGAATGCACGCGCCACGAGCGCCGGGTTGAGGAAGTTCTTGCCGGTTCCGCCGAAGACTTCCTTGCCGATAATGACGCCGAAAGTAATGCCGACGGCAACCTGCCAGAGCGGAATCGTCGCCGGGACGATCAGCGCAAACAGGAAACCGGTGACGAAGAAGCCTTCGTTCACCTCGTGATTGCGGATGCCTGCGAACAGGACCTCCCAGCCGAGCCCCACGACCATCGTGACGATGTATATCGGCACGAAGTACAGGGCACCCTGTAGTACGCAGTCCCAGAGGCTGGCGGGATCGTAGCCGGCGCCGAGCAGCGGTAGCAGTGCGCCGCGCCAGCCCTCGAGGCCCATGACCCCGAGGCTCTGCATGGCCATGTTGGCCTGGTAGCCCGTGTTCCACATGCCGGCCAGTGCCGCCGGTGTGGCCGCGATGACGACGATGATCATGACGCGCTTCAGGTCGATCGCGTCACGAATGTGCGGCGAACCACGCGTCAGGTCGCCGGGGGAAAACAGGAACGTGTCAACCGCTTCCCATAAGGCATGAAAGCGTTCGAAACGGCCGCCCCGCGTAAACAGGGGGTCCAGGCTATCGAGGAACGAGCGTAGTTTTTTCATCAGCCGTTTACCTCGATCTCATGCAGCGTTTTGCGCAGGTGTGGTCCATATTCGTACTTGCCGTTGCAGACGAAAGAGCAGAGGGCGAGGTCTTCCTCGTCCAGTTCAAGGCATCCCAGGTCACGGGCACCGTCGGTGTCGCGTACGAGAATCGCCTTTAATAAGGGTGTCGGCAGGATGTC
>JAOUNK010000370.1 GCA_029881015.1 Gammaproteobacteria bacterium
CCTCGGGATCCCAGAGCAATGCCGCCACGACCCGCATGTTGAGCTTGCCCATCTTGTCGAGGTGATCGTAGGCCTCGAGCTCGGGTTCCGCGGCATAGGCCTTCTGGAACGACGTGATCCCGACGCTGTGCATCAGGTCGCGCGCATACTCGAGCCCGGCGACACGCTCCTCAAACGTCGGCGGCGGAACGTGCTGCTCGACCAGACGCATCGCACCTTCCTGCAGGCTGCCGATGGCCTCGCCTGTCTCCGGGTCGCGATCGATGAAGCCATCGACAGGATCCGGCGTCTTGTTCGTAATCCCGGCGATCTCGAGGGCCCGGCTGTTGGCCCACCCGGAATGGCCGTCGGCAGACGTGAGGTACACGGCATGGCCGGGTGCCAGCTCGTCGAGAATACTCTTGCTCGCCCTGGCGCCGGGACCGAACGCAGCCATCGACCAGCCACCGCCCGTAATCCACTCACGGTCCGGGTTCCTGGCCACGCAGGCGGCAATGGCCGTGCGGTAGTCGGCAATGGATGCCCCTTCACTGACATCGCAACTCAGGGCCTGGAGGCCCGAATGCAACGGATGAACATGCGCATCCTGGAAGCCGGGCAGCATGAGTCGTCCGCGCAAATCATAGGTCTCGGTATCGGGGCCGATGTAAGCACGCACCGCATCGTCCGAACCGACGAAGTCGATCTTGCCATTGCGTATCGCAACGGCCTGTGCCCACGGCATGTCGGGGTTCACCGTGTAGAGCTTACCGGTGTGGTACACCGTATCGGCAAACTGCGGCTGCTTGGCGTCGATGCGCTTGACGATGTTGCCGTCCTTGACGACAACGGGAATGTCCTGCAGCAGCGAAATGTCCTCGAGCGGATTGCCCTTTATGGCGATGAGGTCGCCGTAACGACCAATCTCGATGGCGCCGACATCGCCCGCCATGCCCATGTGATCCGCCGCAACCGACGTCGCGCTCCTGATGGCATCCATCGGCGTCATGCCGCGGCGCACCATGACGGCAAACTGCCGCGCATTCTTGCCATGGGGCAGCACGCCCGCATCCGTACCGAACAGGATGGGCACACCGGCGGCATACGCCTTCTCGAATACGATACGCTGCGCTTCGGTCGTCTCGTCGTTCTTGCGCATGAACTCTTCGGGGTAGCCAAGCGCTTCACCGGCCTCCGCCGTGAACGTGCCGTTGTAGACATCCATCGAAAACGCGACGCCGTGTTCGACCGCCAGGGCAATCGCCTCGTCATCGGCGAGCGAGGCGTGTTCGATCGAATCGACTCCCGCGAGAATGGCATCCTTGATCGACTGGGCGCCATGCGCATGCGCGGTCACCTTGACACCGTTCGCGTGGGCGACCTTGACGACGGCCGCGATTTCCTCGGGCGTCATTTCGGGTGAGCCGGGCACGCCACCGTAAGCGAACACCGCACCCGACGCGATGATCTTGATCATGTCAGCGCCGTTATCGAGCACGCGCTGCGTGGCCGCCGCAAACTCTTCGGGTCCGCGCGCGACGCCGATGCGAATACCGGCCGGGATTTCACTCTCGTCGTGGCCGGGAACCACGAGGTCACCGCCGCCACCCGGGATCGTGAGATACGAACCGGCTGTCTGGATGCGCGGCCCGGGAATTTCACCGGCACGGATCTTCGTGCGCGCCTTGATGATGGCCTCGGGGAAATAGTCGCCAACGTTGCGAATCGTCGTAAAGCCGGCTCGCAACGTGATGTTCGCGTTCTTTGTGGTGATGGCCATGGTCTCGGCCATCGGGCGCCGGTAGTAAACCGTCAGGTCGCTCGAATCGTCATGCTTGAGCGCAATGTGCGTGTGCGTGTCGATCAGGCCGGGCAGGCACGTGTGCCCCGACAGGTCGAGCACCTCGGCGCCCTCGGGTACGTCGCCTATCGCATCGACTCTCTCGATACGGCCATTGCGAATCAGGACGAGTCGTCCGCCGAGCGCCTCATCCGCAAGGCCGTCGATGAGGTTGCCGCATCGCACGGCGAGCACGCGGTCCACGGGTTCGGGTGCCTGCTGGCAGGCCGCAAGCAACAGGGCGATGAGGGTGGCGACGAGTATTCTTGGCATTCAGGACCTCCCGGGGAATACCCTACATTACCAAGCGCATCATGACTAAGTGAAGTAAGCTGATTTACATGCCGGAACCAGCGCTCATCTAGATGACCAAGAACGCGTTCACCACGGCGCTCGCAAGGGCCGTCCCGATGATTCTTGACGGCGGCCTGGCCACTCAGCTTGAAGCCCAGGGCTGCGATATCGGCAATGCGCTCTGGTCCGCGTCCTTACTGCGCTCCAACCCGGCGGCCATCGTCAGCGCAACGCGGGCGTATCTCGACGCCGGTGCCGAGTGCGTGGCAACGGCCAGCTACCAGGCGAGCCGGGAAGGCTTCGCGACCCAGGGCCTGTCTGCCGAAGCCGCGGATGCGCTCATGCTGCTGTCCGTGCAACTGGCGGAGCAGGCGCGGGACGAATACCTGCAGGATAACCCCGGCCTCGACTTTACACCGCTCATCGCCGGTAGTCTCGGGCCCTACGGGGCAATGCTGCATGATGGCTCGGAGTACCGTGGCGACTATGGTGTCACCGCGGACACGTTGCGGGCGTTTCACGCGCCTCGCCTCGCGTTGTTCGACGCCGGCAATGCCGACGTACTCGCGCTCGAAACGATTCCGTCGAAGCTCGAAGCCGAAGTGCTCGCCGAGCTGCTACACAACCGCAATACGCCCGCCTGGATCAGCTTCTCGTGCTGCGACGGTTCGCATATCGTCGACGGCACGCCCGTGGAGGAAGTCGCCGGCATGTTCGCGGAGCACCCGGCCGTCGTCGCCGTCGGTATCAACTGCACGCCGCCGCAGTTCGCGCCCGAGCTTATCGCGAGGTTGCGCGCAAGGGCCCCGTCCAAAGCGATCATCGCATATCCTAACTCGGGTGAAACCTGGCACCCCGCAACCAGTTCCTGGTCGGGTACGGTCACGCCGGGCGACTGCGCGGACGCCGCGCGCGAGTGGCTTGCGGCAGGCGCCAGTATCGTCGGCGGTTGTTGCCGCATGGGGCCCGCTCACATACGGGCGATGCGCGAGGCGATCAGGTAAGAATGCGGGGCAGCTCGGCTGGTGTAGCAGCGATCGCGGTCGCGCCGGCGTTGGTCAGTTCCTCAACCGAGCCGTAGCCGTAAGCCACGCCGACCGGCGTC
>JAOUNK010000061.1 GCA_029881015.1 Gammaproteobacteria bacterium
GCGCCGTTGAACGCGATGACACCGCGGCGCCCCGTGTAGGCGCGTGCGATCTTGATCGTGTTCTCGACGGCCTCGGCGCCCGTGGTAACGAACATCGACTTCTTCGGCGAAGCGCCGGGCGCGAGTTCGTTCAGTTGCTCGGCAAGCCGCACGGCCGAGTCGTAGGGCGTGACCATGACGCAGGTGTGGCTGAAACGCTGGAGCTGTTCCTGCACGGCCGCCACGACTTGCGGATTGCTGTGGCCCGTGTTGCAAACGGCGATGCCCGTGCCGAAGTCGATGTAGCGGCGGCCTTCGACGTCCCAGATCTCGGCATTTACCGCCCTGTCAACGTAGACGGGTGCAATATTCCCCTGCCCGCGAGCCATCGCGGCCAACTTGCGCTCCTGCCAGGCGGCATTGCTCGGTCCCGCTGGTATCTGCTTTTTCTCAACCGCACTCATTGATCCACTCCACGATGTCGTTCAGCCATGCATGATGGTCTCGATGCCGTCGATGGACAATATCCTAAATGTCCTGTCTGGCAAGCTTTCGGTGCTATTATTTCGTCCACTTGGTCCTGAAACCGAACCATGCCCGAGAGTCCCACAACACTTGGCACAGGCGCACTCAAAGCCTGGTCTGACGGCTTTGCTCGTGTTATCGATACGATCGCCGATGTCGCCGCGCCGCGGCGGCTTTGCCGGTCGATTGGCGAACTGGTCCCGATCGATTTCTCGGGCGTATTCGTCCTGCGCCGGCATTCGGCGCCCATCGCGATACTCGACGACATTCCGCCTGGCGCCGAGGCGATTTCCTATCTCGAGAGCCTGTACCTGCTCGACCCGGTCTATGACCATTTCCTGAAGGGCACCTTGCCGACCTGCGCGCTGCTGGACGACATCTGCCCGGACGATTTCTACGAGTCCGACTACTTCCTGAAGTACTGGAGCAATGTCGACATCGTCTCCGAGTTCAGCATCAACACCCATATCGACGAGGACACGGTCATTCACGTTCCCTTGTCTCGCATCGGCGGATCGAAACGGTTCTCGCAGGAAGATATCGACATGCTGACCGCCATTAGCGCTGTCGTCGTCGCGACGCTGCGGAAGTTCTGGCAGGCGCGCAGGGCCGATTTCGAAAGCGATGCGGAGAAAGCGAATTCCTTCCACGCTCACCTGCGCTACGTCATGGACAACTTCGGTTGCTCGATACTGACGGCGCGCGAAATGGACATCATGCAACTGACCATGCGCGGCTATTCCGACAAGCTCTCGGCACGCGAGCTCGACATCACTCCGGGAACGGTGCGCAATCACAAGAAGAGCATATTTTCGAAACTGCATGTGTCATCCCAGGGCCAGGTCTTCGGGCTGCTGCTGGATGCACTCCAGTTGCCCGCCGATGAAGCCATGGGTCCGGACCCGCTCGCCACATTGCTCGAGCGCCGCAACTGATGCCCGACACGGAAATCAGGCTGTTTGACCGCAACCTGCCGGATGTATCGCTCGACGAAGCTCGCCAGCTCCTGCATACGTGTTACGGCGTGGAGGGCGAGGTACGTCCGCTCGGCGGCGAACGTGACCTGAATTTCCACGTCGCCGCGGAAAACGGCGAATTTGTCTTCAAGATAAGCAATGCGGCCGATGGCGAGGATGTTGTCGGACTCCAGGTCGACGTCCTGCGGCACATTCGACAGCGCGACCCGTCGCTACCGGTTCCAGAGGTCCTGCCAGGGCCTGGCGGTCTTGCCGTGCACCGCGTGACGACCGCATCCGGCAGCTCGCATATCCTGCGCCTGGTGAGCTACCTGCCCGGGGTACCGGTCGAGGTCGCCCCGGTAACACTTCGTACCTGGCGCGAGATCGGTGCCCTGATGGGCAGGCTGAACGTCGCCCTCGGCAGCTTCTATCACCCCGCGGCCCGCGCCAACGACCACCCCTGGGATATCGCCAGTTGCCTGCGTTTCCAGCCCCTGACCCGGCACATCGCCGACCCGTCAGCACGGACACTCGTCGACTCGATGTTCGAGCGTTTCAGGGATCACACCAAGCCCCGCCTCGATGCAGCGCGCCACCAGCTCATTCACCAGGACGCCCATTGCGGGAACGTCCTCGTCGACCCTGACAACCCGGAACGCATCACCGGGCTGATCGATTTCGGCGATATGGTGTTTGGCCCGATCGTTGCCGACCTCGCGATCGTGCCCGACAGGACCACGCACAGCGAAGACGACCTGCTCGATGTCATCTGCAATGCGGCTACCGGGTTCGACGACGAGTTCCCGCTTCTCGAGAACGAGATCGACCTGTTGTTCGACGTCATCTGCGCGCGCTACGCACTCGGGGCAACGATTGTCGCAGCCCGTAATGAACTGCACGCGGACCAGCCACGGCACCTGGATTCGAATACGGCGTTCGTGGAAGCGCTCGACCAGCTCATGACCATCGGCGCCGAAGCCGGCACACGCCGTATTCGACGCGCCTGCCGTTTCGCACCGGCCCTCACGAGTACCGATGAAGCGCAGTTATTCGACAAGCGGCGGCAACTGCTCGGCAGGAACGCGACGCATTTCTATGCTCGGCCCATGCATTTCGAGAAAGCCCGTGGCCCGTTCCTGTACTCCACCGACGGACACCGCTACCTCGATTGCTACAACAATGTGCCGCAGGTTGGCCACTGCAACCCGCATGTCGTGAAAGCGATTGCCCGGCAGGCGGCAACGCTCAACACGAATACGCGTTACCTGTACGGCAGCATCCTGGAGTATGCCGAGCGGCTCACCGCCAGGCTCGCACCGCATCTCGATACCTGCATCTTCGTGAACTCGGGCAGCGAGGCCAACGACATCGCCTGGCAGATGGCGAAAGTCATGACCGGCCGCTCGGGTGGCCTGCTCATGGAGGATGCCTACCACGGCATTACCGGGCCGATTCGCGAATTCTCGCCGGGGCACCCCGACAGGAAGCTGCCCGCACATCTGCAGGGCCTCATCGTGCCGGATCCCTATCGCGGGCCTCACCGTGAAGACACGGCCAACATCGGGGCCCGATACGCCGCTGACGCCGAGCGTGCCATCGCCGACCTGGCACAAGCAGGTCATGAGCTCGCCGCTTTCATGATCGATTCGGCACTCTGCTCCAGCGGCGTTCCGGATACGCCCCACGATTACCTGCGCAATGTGGAGAAGTACGTTCGCGCAGCCGGTGCACTGATGATCTGCGACGAGGTGCAATCGGGGTTCGGCCGCATGGGGCAGTGGTGGGGACACGAGCTCCACGGGCTCGAAGCCGACTTCGTGACGATGGGCAAGCCGGTCGGCAACGGCCACCCGCTCGGCGTCATCGTGACGCGGCGCGAGATTCTCGAGCGCTTCACCGAGAAGACGGGGCTGTTCAGCACGTTTGGCGGCAACACCGTTGCCTGTGCCGCCGGCAACGCCGTGCTCGACGTCATCGAGCGCGATGAACTCATCGAGAACGGGATCGTGGTGGGCAACTATCTTCGCGAGCGGCTACGCGAACTTGCTAAGACGCAGCCGCTGATCGGCAACGTTCGCGGACACGGCATGCTGGTCGGCCTGGAGTTCGTTACGGATCGCGACGTTCGTACGCCGGCAACGGCCGAAACGCTGCGGCTACTCGAACTCATGCGGCAACGGCATGTGCTCGTCGGCAACGAGGGCCGCGATGGCAATATCCTGAAGCTGCGGCCGGCTCTGATCTTCCGGCACGAGCACGCCGACCTGTTTATGGACGCGCTCGACGGCGCGTTAAGCGAGCTGGCAACCGGTTAGTGCAAACAGGCCGGCGCTGCCGGCTCCGCTACCGAATTTTCCTTGACGCTCAACAATCCCCCACGTGGAGGAATCTCGTACGCGCTCGATCCTGGATCCACCTTCGTGAACCAGCGTGTAATGCTTCGTGCATAGCAGCATGAGATTGTCGAGACTTGTCTCACCGCAAACTTTATCAAGTCGCGTTCGTTGTTCTTGTTCGTCACACGCGACAATGCACGCACTTTTGAATGCGACAATTCACCTTTGGCAACAGCCCTGGAAATATGGGCCAAGGCCTTCAGGGCATGCGCCACCCGGACCTTCTCGAGCGCAGTCATCATGCTGACATCGCAGCGCCACGCGAGCCACTCCGCGCAATTTTGCAGGCCCCACTTGAGCCACCCGGCGCGCTCATCGAACTCGCGGATCAGGACGAGCAATTCATAGGTCGCGGCATTTGCGCCCTCGTCGAGGTCAGGAACATCTATGGAGACCGTATAGGTAACGGTCATGACCTCCTACTGCCGCAGATTGGATGGCTGAAAAGGGTCAGCGGCACCCGCCCCCAGGGAACTCGTACTCTACGGTTGCGCTGCCAGCACTTGCTATTACCAACGTGTCAGTAATTGATGAGATCTTGACACTCTCATTCTGCTTGATGATGGTGAGAAGTTCTTGGCAATTGCTAAATGAATTCGACTTTGGAAGATCAGCACCGCCCAAGAGCCTGATCAACATTTCACCGCGCGTTTCGCCTTCCTCTGGTTCGACAACCGTGAGTTTCCCATTGTGAAAATCTGAACTGGAGGCCCGAGTTCCCGTAACAGTTATCTGAGTATTGTCGCCGCCTTCCTGTTTCGCGGTCGATGCACATCCGACCATTACCAATGCCAGTACGACAACAAACTTGTAGTTCAAGCTGAAACCCTCATTTGATCCGGCTATAGACAGGCCTGCAACGTCAGAAACGCACACTTACACCGACGCCGAACTCGTCGCTGTCCGTGTCCTCGCCCGGACCAGAGTCGGCGTCGATCATGCGATATCGCGCAGTAAGTTCGACGTGATCTCGAACGAACCAGCCGGCGAATGCTTCAATAGCGTCTTGATCCGATCCTCGTGCCGACTCCTGCCGGGTGAATCCGAGTCCGAACTCAGTCGCCACCGATGGGTAAAGCGCGCCCTGCACCGCGAAGACATCGCCGTCGCCACCCGTATCAGACTTTGCGTAGGCCGCACTGGCGCCGTATTGCCAGGTCTCGCTGATGGAGCCGACATGATTGAACGTCAATGCGATTACTGTCGGGTTGGAGCCCCCGGCGTCCAGGGTCAGAACGCTCAAGTCCAGCGTGGTCGCTTTACCGAGGTACCTGCCCACGCCGAGCGCATAGGCGGTGGCGTCCCATTCGGACGACGACGCCGCGCCGTTGATCACGGAATCTCCTTCCAGTTCGGCATGTGCGACTCCGGCAAGCGCGTACCAGCCGCTGTCGACCCAAACGTGGCGGAGGTCCACCGAAATCTCGTTGGAGGTCGAGTCGAACGTGTTGGAAACCGGTGGGATATTGCCGCCGCCCGTAAAGCTGGCCGAACCCGATTCGTCGCCACGCGAATAACCCACGACGATGCTCGATGCACGACTCAGGAAGGCCGCCCGCGATTTCGGGCCGTCCGCGTCGGACAGCCCGGAGTAATACCAGGCGCCACTCAGGTCGATGGTGTCTGAATCTGAAGACGTGGTGGATATGCCAAGCGACGGTGTCGGTACGCCGTTGACGATTGTGGCAAACGTGCCATCGAATTGGCCCCATCCATAGGCGAGGCCAAGTTCATAGTCATAGTCTGCCGCGGCCGCGCCTGTCGCGAAGCTGCAACCCGCCAACAACGTAAGCGCAAAACGCCCTGTCCTCATCATCGATATCCCCTGCAAATTGGCCTGAATGCGCCGATCGGGCTTGGCGACTAATTATATATATGTGGCAATGAAACCAAATACGTAATTAGCGCCGTTTGCCGTCTTCGATTTCATGAACCAGGCGCTGCTCCGACGAACGAATCGTGATCTCACCCAGCGACATCACGAGAATGACGCCAATCGTCACGGGCCAGTTGAAACCCTTACCTGGCGTGTATATCAGGAATACGGCCGATATCCCGATGCACACGGCGCAATAAGCGGCCAGAACGACAGCAACGCCATTGCTGACCGGCATGCGGTAGGGCCGCTCCCGGTGCGGATCGACCAGGCGCATGCGTGCAAAGGACAAAACCATGCCGGCGTAGGGCAACAGGAACATGACCGCACTGCAGGCGAACAGGTTCCAGAACAGCTCCTCGTTGGAACCTGCCAGTGCGCCATACAGGAGGATCACGAGCGAACCGAATACGCCCATGGCAAGCGCAGCCCCCAGCGGCGTGCCATGCGTCTTGTGTTCGATCGCAAGGAAGTTTGGCAGCTCACCCTCGGCAGCGGCTTCGGATGCCGACTTGTTACAACCGATCGCCCATGTCACCGCATTGGAAAAGAAGGTGAACAGGACACCCACACCGATCGTGAAGGCAAACACCTTGCCCGGCTCCGAACCACCGAAGAACAGATAGAGCGTATCGACCAGGCCTTCGACCAGGTTGATGTCCTCAACCGGTATGGCCGCAAGTACAGCAAACGTGCCGAACGCATACATAGTGATGATGATGGCGCCGGACAAGAGCACGGCTCTCGGAATGTTCCGGGTCGGGTTGTGAATGGCGCCGGGCGTCGCACACATCAGCTCAAAGCCGAGCATGCCGTAGATGATCGTCGACAGGTAGACGAGCCCATCACCCCAGGAGGGCACGAGTGCTGCAAAGCTGATCTCGTTGACGGTGCCATTGGCGGCGACGTAGCTGAGCGCGCCGGCGATCAAGACCAGGAACACGAGGATCTTGATGCTCGCACCGATATTTGGAATCCACTTGCCGATGTTCAGCGACAATACGTTGACGGCGACCGCACCCCACAACAGGGCGATGCCCATCGCCATCTGTGCGCCGAGACCGAGAGCCAGGCCAAAAAGCTGGTTGAAAATGCTGGCGAACAGGATGAATACCGACGGGACCCAGAGCAGGTTGTTTACCCAGTACGACCACGTGATGCGCGATGCCCAGCGCCCACCGAACGCATCCCGCACCCACGCGTAGATACCGCCATCTTCCGGATACGTCGTGCCCATCTCGGCGTTCATAAGCCCGTAGGGAATGAAAAACGTCACGCCGAGAAAAGCCCACCAGAACAGGCTGGACACACCGATAGACGCCGAGGCCGCGACCGTATCCAGCAGCAGGATCGCGGAAACGGTCAGGAGCGTCATGTCCCCCAGGCGGAGCGCTTTCTTGTTATTGGTCATGCGTTTGTCTCCAGCGGAATACCGAGCGCCTCGAGCGCCTTGCGCGTGGGTTCTAGCTGCCGTTCGTAACGTCGCCAGCGCCCGATCGACCGGGTGTGGGCGGGCTGGCGAACCTGCACGGCGCTCGCCGTCGTGACCGCCGTCTTCTGCTTGTGAAACTCGAGACAGGCGTCCTCCCAGGGCAGGTCGAGGAAGTCGATGAGTGCCCGCGCATTCGGCTCGAGGTTACGGGCAACGTCCTCGTAAGCCACCTCGTAGAAGCGGTCACCGAAGCGCTCGCGCCAGGTCTCCATGAGTCGATAGTAGCGCGCGTGGTGACGCGCCATTTCTTCCTGGTCGTAGGAATGCGGGTACGCGTCGGCAAAGAGCTGCTTGAAACTGGAAAAGCACGCATCCATCGGGTTGCGTCGCAGGTGAATGACTTTTGCGTGCGGCAAGGCTTTGAGAATCAGGGGCAGGTAGATGTAGTTCAGCGGCAACTTATCGACGAAGTGCGGCGTGTCCCCCGCCAGCGTGCGCGACGTCTCCATGTACATCCTGCCGAGTCTCTCGAAATCGACGCCTGCGGCGTTCTGGACCAGTTCGGCCGAAAACCGGTTGGCCCCTGTGTATTTCGTCAGGCGCCGGACGGCATTGCCGAACTGCTTGAGTTCGCCGGCGGAGTGCACCAGGGAATGCGCCGTGATAACGCGCTCGACCAGCGTGGTACCGGTCCGGGGCTGGCCCACGATAAAAACCGGTGCCGCGGACTCGCAGCTTGCCGCCGGCGCCTCGAGCCACTCTGTCGTGTAGATCCGCTCGAGGGCCGCGTACATTGCTTCTTCGGCGGCCTCGTCGAAGTTGATCGTGCTGCGCCTTGCCGCTGCCCCTTTCGCGAAAGCATCGAACGCAGCATCCCAGTCTTCGAGATCCTCGAGCTCCTTGCCCAGTGCGTAGCAAAGAAACGCGAGTGCCTTGGCCGGGTAGCGACCGGTCTCGATGAGGCCCTGCATCTCCTCGATGTGTTTGCGGTCGCCTGCCTTGCTGAGCCCGGCGAGAATCCAGTGGGCGTTCGCATTGCCGGGTGACAACGTGAGGGCTTTTTGCAACGTCGAGGCGGAGTCGTCCAGTTTGCCGACGTGCATCTGGCAATTCGCGTAGTTGACCATGAAGCCGACATTGTCGGGCGCACCGTCCACGGCTTTGCCGTACCACTCGAGCGCATCAGTGTCGTTGCCCAGCATCGAGGAGACCTGGCCGATGAGATCCAGGACGACCGGGTTGTCGTCGGCGTAGCTGACCGCATTCTCCAGCGCCGTGTCGGCCCTCGCGGGCTGCCCCGCCATCATGAACAGCCGGGAAAGGTTCGCCCATGCCGGGCCGTGCGTCGGGTCCAGCTTCGTGACCGAGCCGAATGCCTCGATGGCGATCTTGCGGTTTTCGAGTTCCAGCGCAACGAGGCCGACGAGAAAATGCGCTTCGGGCAGATCCTGCCGCGACTCGAGAACGCGCTGGCAACAGGCGGCGGCCTTCTCGGGCTGCCCGGCCTGCAGGTAAGAGAAACCCTCGTTCAGGGAATCGCGCATCCACAGCGCTGTTGGCTGGCTCATTTTCATTAAGAATCCGTCGCTTGACGATCATCTTGCGGGCGCTGATGTCTGCCTCACAGGACGCGGCACAGCTTACACCATGCCCGCGCGGCACCTCATATGTCGAATATTGGCCATTGCCTAACAGGCATAAATCTGTCTCAATTCAGACAATCCAAAAGCAGGGGGAGTAAACGTGTCCGATCAACAGACCCGACCGACCGTATTTCGGAAGACAGTGCTTGCACGGTCCATCTCGGCAGCGGTCCTGACAACCGTCGCCGGTACCGGTGCCGCCCAGGAAATTGAAGAGATCACCGTTACCGCGACGAAGCGCGCGGAGAGCATCCAGGACGTACCACTCGCGATCACCGCCATGACCGGTGACTTCATCAAGGACGTCAATCTCGACGACGTGAAGGATCTCGTGACCTTTACGCCGGGCGTCAGCGGCAACAGCACGGACAGCTTCATCGACGGCATCTCGGTACGCGGCATTCGCACCCAGGACTTCGGTGTGGGCGGCGACCCGTCGGCCGCGTTCTTCAAGAACAGCCTCTATGAAGGTCGCAATGGCGCGGTCATCAGCAGCCTGTTCGACATCGAGCGCGCTGAGATCCTGCGCGGCCCGCAGGGCTTCCTGTTTGGGCGCAACGCGATCGGCGGCGCGTTCAACATCCACACCAAGCGCCCCACACTGGGCGGTGTGAAAGACGGCCTCGTCGAGCTCGATGTTGGCGAAGACGGTCGCCTGGTCTTCGAAGGCGCAACGAACATCGACATCAGCGACAACTTTGCGCTGCGTGTCGCCGGCTACCACTCCAAGCAGGACGGCCATTCGCGCAACGCCTTCGACGGCAAGGACTATCTTGGTCACGACAAGACCGCGGTGCGCGTGTCCGGACTGTATGTCGGCGAACGTTCGCAGGTGTTCGCGACCGTCGACTACGAGGATTCGGACCGTGACGGCTCCGCGTACCGTGTCGACCACCGTTCTCCGCGCCTGGCGGACCTCGAGGCGATTCTCGGCCCGTTCAACATGCCGGACGACCCGCGCGGCATGAATTCCAACATGTTTGGCGGCAATGCCGACGATGCCAAGATCCTGAACCTGGGACTTCACATCGAATATGACTTCGACAACATGGCGCTGTCCTGGTCGTCGGGCTACAAGGATCACGACTACCTGTATGCGGAAGACTACGACGCGACGCCGCGCACGCTGGGCCTCTACAAGCAGGACCAGACGGGCGACTACCTCCAGACCGAGTTGCGCCTGACGTCTACCGGTGACGGACCGTTGTCCTGGTACGCGGGTGTCTCGATGTACGAGGAGAACCTCGACTATCACGTGACGAGCTCGCTCGAAGAGGAAGCCATCTGCGCGTACTACGGTTCGTATTACGGCGCCTACACCTGCTCCGACTATTTCGACTACTGGCAGGCCTACTGGGATGCGTATTACCCGGCCTACGGCATCGTGGTCGGACCGTTCTCGCCGACGGCCGATGGCATGATGACCGAGAACACGTTCATCAACGGCAAGTTCTCGGGTTACGCGGCCTACGTGGATCTCTCCTACCAGATCAACGAACAGTGGGACGTGTCGCTGGGCGTTCGCTACCAGTACGACAAGAAGCGTTTCTCGACGCGTTCCCCGAAACCGGACAGCATGCTGCTGGGCTACTTCCTGCCGGGCTACATGACGACGGGTCTCACGGACACGAACGACTGGAGTGACACGACGCCGCGCCTCATCGTGCGGTATACGCCGGGCGATGACCACACGGTATTCGCGAGCTATACGGAAGGTTACAAGTCGGGCGGCTACGGTACGTTCTCGATCCAGGACGCCGTGACCGGCGATCCGGTGTTCCAGTGGTTCGGTGAAGGCGACCAGGACCCGTTGACGCCGGCAGACGGCGTTGTGCCGTCGCAGTTCAAACCCGAAGACGTCAGGTCTTACGAAATCGGGTACAAGGGCCTGCTGGCCTCAGGCAGTGTCGCGCTGGACCTGACCGCGTTCTGGTTCGATTACGAAAACCTGCAGGTCAACTACTTCGACCAGGGCGCCAAGGTGGACAACCTCGGCCAGGTTGACGGCCAGGGCATCGAAGGTTCGATCCAGTGGGCGATCAGCGAAAACTGGGATCTCGTGGTCGGTGCGGGCTGGCTGAAGACCGAAGCCTACGGCATCCAGCTGATTTGCGGTGGCATGGACGACGGCAGCGGAATTCCGGACGGGAATCCCGAGGGTTGCGAAGGCAACCCGCTCCACTGGGCACCGGAGTTCATGGGTTCGGCATTGCTGAAGGCCAACTTCCCGGCAGCCAACGGCACGTGGGTCGGCAACCTCGAGGCCTTCTGGGAAGGCGAACGGGGTGGCGGCTACGAGGCGCTCGAATGGGCCAAGCTCGACGCGCAGCATGAAATCGCCGTGCGTGTCGGCTACGAGTCGAACAACAACTGGAGCGTTACCGGCTACGTGGAAAACCTGACCGACGAGGTAAATTACGCCGGTGCGCAGGTCAACGGCGGTATTACGCCCGACTGGTTTGTCGGACCGAATCGTCCGCGCACAGCCGGATTGCGTTTCGGATACTACTTCGACTAAAAGTTAACAAGCGTGTAAAACGGGGGTGCCGGATTTTCCGGCGCCCCTTTTTTTGACCCGGATCAAATGACCGATCAACCGCCAGCACGTCCGCCCGCCTCGGCCCAACGCCTGTTGCAGGCCGGCTATGACGCGTTTCGGGCGGGCAACCTGCCGCGCGCGGCAGAAATTTGCAAAGACTCGCTGGCCGCCTACCCCTACATGGGTCGCGCGCACTACCTGGCCGCGCTGATCGCTCTTGCCAGCAATGACAGGGCAGCGGCGCAACGGGCGCTGGAAACCACGGTCAGGCTGAACGAGGGCAATGCCACGGCGTGGACCCGGCTTGCCGAACTCTACGCGACCGGCGGGGCATTGCGCCGCGCCGCGGCGTGCCTGCAGAACGCGGTCAGCACGCAACGTGGCAACCCGACGACACTGGATCACATCGGCACCGTGTTCCGTCTCGCCGGCAATCTGCCGGCATCGCTCGAGTGGCACCAAAAGGCCTGCAAGGCAGGTCCCGATCACGTGCCGTTCCAGGTCAACCTCGCAAACGCGCACCTGTTTCTCGGCGAGCGTGACGCGGCACGCGACGTGCTGGAGCGTTGCATCGAGATCGATCCGCGGCACGCCCAGGCACACTGGCTCCTGTCGCGCGCCGGCAAGGCGAGCTCACGGGAGCACATCCGCGCGATGTCCGAACTCCTGGCAAACGATCAGCCGCCGCAGTCCATTGCCTACCTGCAATACGCGATAGGCAAGGAACTCGAGGACCTCGGGGACTGGCAGGGTGCGTTCGCGGCCTGGTCCGCCGGCGCAGCCGCCCGGCGTGAACTCGTGGCTTACGA
>JAOUNK010000062.1 GCA_029881015.1 Gammaproteobacteria bacterium
CGACCGCTCACCCTGCGGCACCGGTACCAGTGCGAAAATCGCCTGCCTCGCGGAGGCTGGGACACTTGCCCCGGATACCGACTGGATCCAGGAGAGCGTCGTCGGCAGTCGTTTCATCGCAAGGTACTCGCTGAACGACAAGAACGAGATCATCCCGAGCATTACGGGCCGCGCGTTTATCTGCGCCGAGGGTGTCCTGGTGCAGCAGGCGGGCGACCCGTTCGCCGAAGGAATTGGCTAGTGGCAGACAGCCGCGCAATTGTTATTGGCGCCGGCCACATAGGCATCGCGTGCGCCTCTTACCTTCGCAGGGACGGTTTTGACGTCACGGTCATCGATCGATCGACAATCGGCGGCGCCTGCTCGCACGCGAACTGCGGCTTCCTCGTACCCAGCCACGTATTGCCACTCACCACACCGGACGCCATCTGGACCGGGATCAAGTCGGTGTTTCAGCCGCAAGCGGCGTTCCGTGTAAAACCACAGCTGCGCGCGGCACTCTACCGCTGGATGTTCGAGTTCGGTCGTCGTTGCACGAAGCGGCAGATGCTCAGGACCGGCGCGGTACTGAATGAGATCCTCACTGCGTCGATGCTCGAGTTCAAGAAACTGTTGGCAAACCCCGCCCTGCAATGCGAGTGGCAGGGCAACGGCATGCTGTTCGTCTTCCGGGAGGACGCAAGCCTTGACGAGTTCGGACGCATGGATGCGATGCTGACCGATGAGTTTGGACTCTCGGCGCGCCGTATTCCGGGGCACGAACTCGTCGAGTTCGAGCCCGCGTTGCTCGATGGCCTCGCCGGCGCGTACTACTACGATGGTGACAGTCACCTCCGTCCTGACCGATTGAACGCCGCCTGGTCCGGACAACTTCGCAAGGACGGCGTCAACTTTGTCGAGCATTGCGGCGTCGATGCAGTTGAAACCCTGAACGGGAAGATCACCGGGCTACTGACGTCCAATGGAAAGATGAGCGCCGACCAGTACGTGTTCGCAGCCGGAGCCTGGTCAAGTGACTTCGCGGATTCCCTGGGCTGCAACATCCCGGTTGAGCCCGGCAAGGGGTACTCGGTGACGATGACGCAGCCCGAGATCATGCCGTCTTATCCGCTGCTGATACCGGAGAAGCATATCGGCGTCACGCCCTTCGATACGGGTTACCGCATTGCCTCAATGATGGAATTCGCGGGTTTCGACGACTCGATTCCGCGTGCCCGCATCCAGCAGCTCAAAGATTCGGCCAAACCTTACCTCAAGCACCCGGCCGGGCCGCTCGAAGAGAACGCATGGTATGGCTGGCGACCCATGACCTGGGACAGCTTACCGATTATCGGACGCGTACCCGGACTGTCGAACGCGGTGTTGGCAACCGGTCACAACATGCTGGGCCTGAGCCTCGCTCCGTTCACCGGCAAGGCCGTCGCCGACCTCCTCGCCGAAAGAGCGACGGACCTGCCGATGGATGCCTTGGCGCCCGAGCGCTTCCTGTAGCCGGTTGCGAACCAGGGTCCTTGCGTGACGGCTAACGCTGCCTGTCGATAAATTCGTTTGTTCGCACGATGAATGCGTTCATCTGCCGGCGTTGCTCCGGCTTCAACATCTGCCTGAAAGGACCCGTCAGAAGGATAAAGGCGACCAATGGCAGCAACAGGAGCGGACCGAAGATCCCGAACAAGAGAAACCCTCCGACGACAAGCGCCGCGAACAACACCTTGGGCATTGCAAAGATCACTGCCAGCAAACCGCTCCAGTCAAGTGACTCCATGGTGCCGGTGGCGGCGCGCACTCTCAGATCGTTTCGGGCAGACGGTGAGACGGTGGCCGCCGGCGTGCGGTGATGTTCTTCCTGCGTTATGTGCTTGTGCCGCACACTCAATGCCGAGGTGAACGCCTCGTCACCGAGCCTCATCAGCAGCGCGTGCGCCTCCCGTGCCTCCATGGTCCCCGGAAACTTGCGAAGAATCTTCATGCTGATGGACCTGGCTTGCGCAGCATTCCGCCTGTTGGCGCGCGACTCACCATAACTGATGTTGTGAAAAGCGAACTGCGCTTCGTGGAGGAGTTGCTCGGCATTCGCCATCGGTTACTGGATTCCATCGGTGCGCGCGAAGCGATTATGATGACACAATGCTAATCGGACGCAACAAGAGTCTGGCCGCGGTCATTGCGTCCATGGTCATTGTCAACCTCGTTTACGGCCTGACCTTGCCGCTGCTGTCGCTCGTTCTCGACGCGCAAGGGGTGAGTAAGACCGCCATCGGCCTGAGTATCGTGATCCAGGCCAGCGCCGGCGTGCTCATCGCGCCATTTGCGTCGCGCTTCATCGTGCGCGTCGGGCCCGCACGCATCATGCAACTCTCTACCCTCGTCGCCGCATCCACCCTGATCCTGCTCGGTACCTGGCAGAACGTGGTTGCCTGGTTTCCGTTGCGCTTCTTGTTGGGGGGAGCGGCGGCCATCCTGTGGTCGGCGAGCGAGATCGTCATCAATGAGCTGGCCGATGACAATTGGCGCGGGAGAATCATCGGCGTCTATGGCTCGGCAGGCGCAGCAGGCTTTGCGCTCGGTCCGCTGGTACTGGTCGCCACGGGTACGTCAGGCCTGTTGCCGTTCGCGGTAACCGCCGGGTTGATCATCCTGGCGAGCGTCCCACTGCTATGGCTTCGCAACAAACCATCGGCGGCGGCGGATCGCAGCCACACGAGCCTGTTGCATATTTTCCGGCTCGTGCCCTACATCATGCTGCTCAACCTCACCTATGCAGCCGCAATCGAGGCGTTCGTGGCCTTCTTCCCCCTGTTCGGCATCCATCTCGGCCTTGGCGAGGCACGCAGCCTGTCGCTGCTGACCACGTTTGCCCTCGGCGGCGTGTTCCTGCAGTTGCCGCTTGGCTGGCTTGCCGACCACGTCCGGCGACACAGCCTGCTGTTGTGGTGCATCCTGCTCACGATGATTGGATTTGCGGCGATGCCTCTGCTGATCACGAAGCCGGTCGCCGGCCCTGTGTTCGCTTTTGCGCTCGGCGGCATCGAGGGCATGATCTATGCGCTGGGCATCATCCTGCTGGGTCAGCGTTTTCGCAGTTCCGAGCTGGCCGCCGCGAGCGTGCTCTACACCGGCATGTGGGGCGCGGGGATGATGCTGGGCCCGTTCCTGATCGGCGCCGGCATGGACCTGTTTGGCGATGCTTCGATGGCCTGGCTGATTGCCGCGTTCTATTTGTGCTACCTGCCCGCCTTCTGGTTCTCACGACGAACGAGGCCGGCTGTCGGCTAGCGTTCCATCAGCCCCAACACCAGCGCCACGAACAGAAGCGGTGGAATGACGTAACGCATCATCGCGTTGGCATACACATAGAACAGGCCGTCGCTGATACCCATACCCGCAAGCTTGGTCTTCTTTGGCACCAGCCACCCAAAGAAGATCGACGTCAGTGCCGCACCGAGGAGCAGCAGGATATTCGCGGCGAACCACTCGAGCAGATCGAAAATCGTCTCCTCTGCCAGTGCGGGAACAAAGCTGAGTGGATAGACGTCAGACCACTCGCCAAGCGACATGATCGTCGTAATGCCGATCAGCCAGATGGTGCCAACGAAATAGAGAATGCCTTTCTCGCGCGGAATGCGCCAACGCTCGTCAACCCAGGATACGACCGCTTCCGCACCGCCCAGGCAGGACGACAAGGCGGCAACGATCAGCAACAGGAAGAACAGGGCGCCAAACAGATGGCCGCCCGCCATCTGGCCGAACGCGAGCGGCAGCGTCTGGAAAATCAGGCCGGCACCCTCCGAAGGTTCCAGGCCGAACGCAAAGACGAGCGGGAAGATGACGAAGCCGGCCAGCATGGCGACGCCCGTATCCGCGAGAATGATGATCACCGCCGATCTCGGAATGGAGATATTGTCCGGCAGGTAGGCGCCGAACGTAATCATGGTTGCCATCGCCACGCCGACAGAGAAGAAGGCCTGCCCGATCGCGATCATGACGGTCTTGGCGGTCACTTTGGAGAAGTCGGGCTCGAGCAGGAAAGCGACAGCGCTACCGAAGTCCCCGGCAATTGCGCTGTAGATCACCATGACGATGAGCGCGCCAAAGAGAATGGGCATGAGTACGTTGGCAGCCTGCTCGACGCCCCTTTGGACGCCACGTCGAATGATCAGGATGATCAGGAGGTTGACCACCGTGTGCCAGAACAACAGGCGCCATGGGTTGCTCATCAGCCCCGAGAACATGGCGGTCGACGTTGCGGCATCGATGCCCTCGAATCTCCCGGTGACGCCTCTCACGAAATAGTCGAACGTCCACCCGGACAATACGGTGTAGAAGGAGAGAACGACGAAGACACAGGCGATGGCGAGCGCGCCCACACCGCCCCATCGCGTCGAACGACCACTGTTGCGCGCGACGACGCGATAGCTCTCCGCCGGATCGCTGCGGCCCAGCCGGCCGATGGCCAGCTCGGTGACCAGCAACGGCAGGCCGATGGCAAAGGCGCAGAGCAGGTAGATGATGACAAAGGCACTACCGCCATTTTCGCCCACGACGTAGGGGAAGCGCCAGATGTTCCCCAGGCCGACCGAAAAACCGATCGCCGCGAGCAGGAAACCGCGCCGCGACGACCATTGTTCCTGCGCAACGTTATGGGCCAATGTCCGGCTCCAAAACGCCTATTCTAGCGTTGTACGCGCCCCGATGCGTCCCCACCCATGAGATGCAGCACTTCGGCCTTGCTGACGCGATTGAAGTCGCCCTGGATCGTATGCTTCAGGCAGCTCGCGGCCACGGCAAATTCCAGCGACTGCTGGTGATCGTCGTAGAAATTCAGCCCGGCAATCAGGCCCGACGCAAAGCTGTCGCCGCCGCCTACCCGATCGACAATGTCCGTGATTTCATACTGTTTGGACAGGTAGAAGCCATTGGCGTCGCGCAGGCAGGCAGACCAGCCATTGCGGTCTGCACTGCGAGATTCACGCAGCGTCACGGCGATGACCGACATGTTGGGAAATGTTTCGAGAACCTTGCTTGTGAGCGCTTCGTATTTACTGGTATCCAGCGCCCCGCTCTCGACATCGACGTCAACGTGTATGTCGAGACACTTCTGGCAATCCTCTTCGTTCGCTATGCCGACATCGACGTACTTGACCAGCTCACGCATGACCTCCGGGGCGGACTTGCCGTACTTCCAGAGTTTGCCGCGAAAGTTGAAGTCGCACGACACGGTGAGACCCTGTGCCTTGGCCGCCTTACACGCCTCGAGCGAGAGATCTGCCGCGCTCTGACTGAGTGCCGGCGTAATCCCCGTAATATGGAACCACTTCGCGCCCTTGAAGACCTGCGGCCAGTCGAAGTCGCCAGGACCTGCTTCGCAGATGGAAGAACCGGCGCGGTCGTACACGACTTTCGAGGGTCGTTGATTGGAGCCCGTTTCGAGAAAATAGATACCGACACGGTCGCCGCTGCGAATTACGCGCGACGTATCGACGCCGAATTTCCTGAGCTCACGAATCGCCCCATCGCCGATATCGTTGGCGGGCAAGGCCGAGACGAAGCCCGCGTTGAGCCCATAGTTCGCGAGCGATACGGCGACGTTTGCCTCGCCACCGCCGAATGTGGCTTCGAGTTGCGGGGACTGAAAGAAGCGCTCGTGCGCGGGCGATTTGAGGCGCAGCATGATCTCGCCAAGGCTGAGAAAGTCGGTCATTTCTGTTCTCCTCTGGTCTGCGTCGCGATCTTTATGGCCTCGCTCGCAAGCGTTGTTACCTGTTCGTAATCGCCGTCGGCGATTGCCGCCTTGGGTGTCAGCCAGCTGCCGCCGCAGGCAAGCACGCTGGGTACCGCCAGGAACTCGTGCAGGTTGGCAGCGGAAACGCCGCCCGTCGGCATGAACTTCAGTTCACCGAACACACTGCCGAGCGCCTTCAGCGCGGGCACTCCGCCGGCGATCGATGCCGGGAAGAATTTCACGACATCGAGGCCGAGGCTGATCGCGCGCATCACTTCGGACGGCGTCATCACGCCCGGGTAGATCGGCACATCCTGCGACTGCGCCGCGTGGACACTGCCCTCGTCGAGTCCGGGCGATACGATGAAAGCCGCTCCCCGCTCGATGCAGTCGTGGGTCTTTTTGGCATTGAGGACCGTCCCGGCGCCGACGACGATGTCGTCGTCAAGCGCGCACAGTGCCTGCAGGCACTCCAGGGCAGCCGGTGTCCTGAGCACCACCTCGAGTACGGTCAGCCCGCCTTTCGCCAGGGCGCGGGCCGTTGCGATTGCGACAGACGGATCGTCCGCCTGGATAAGTGGCACAACCGGCGCGCATGCCAGTCTGGATGTAATGTCGTTCATCGGCTTACCCCGGAAACACAGTTGACTATCTGCTTCAGATGTTGTTCCATATATGGAACTTTGTTCTTTATTAGGAACTAGAATACCGCGACCAGCGGGAATGTCAACCGGGGGATAGCCGTGGGATCGACAAGCAATGCCTTCAAACTCATCCAGGCGATCGTGGACAGCGGCAATGACGGCGCGACGTTTACGAGCATCGTCGGCGATAGCGGAGTACCGAAATCAACGGCGCACAGACTGTTGCGCGAACTGACCGAGATCGGCGCCATTGAGCACGAGGAAGGCAGCAGAACCTACGCTGGCGGGTTATTGCTGGCTCGGCTGGGCTCGGCGGTTATGTCGAAATATGACATCCGCAACAAGACCTACCCTCACCTCCTGCGTCTCCACGAACAGACCGGCCATACGGTAACGCTGGGCGTCCGGGACGGCGGTCAGGGCACCTATGTCGACAAGATCGAGAATCGCAACTTCGGTATTCGTCTGCATTCGGAGATCGGCAAGTCCTTTCCGTTGCACTGCACCGGTATCGGTAAGGTGATGCTTGCGTGGTCAAGCGCGGCCGAGCGGCAACTTGCCATGGCAGGCAAACTGAAGGCCTATACAAGGAACACGATCACCGACAAGAAAGAGCTGGCTCAGTCGCTGAAGACCATACGCAGTAACGGTTATGGAATCGACGACGAGGAAATTACACGTGGCTTTGTTTGCATTGCAGCGCCGGTGTTCGGCCCGGACGGAAATATTGCGGGTGCCTTGAGTTGCACGTTACCAACCTACGTCCGCGACGAGCGTGGCATCGACAACGAGATCGCACTCGTTGTCCAGGCGGCAGCGGATGCGTCCAGATAATCGAATGACGTCTTTCACACTCGATACTCCACGAGCTCGCCCGATACCGGACAACGAAACGCCAGGCGACAGGCGACCAGCTGCAGGTCGACCTCATCGTGCGCAGCATCGCCGTACAGGCGATCGCCAACGATCGGGAATCCGAGACCTGCGAGGTGGCGTCGCACCTGGTGCTTGCGACCGGTCTCGATGCGCACATCGACCAGCGATCGACCGTCCTCCGTCTTTGCGAAGGCGAATTCGCTGACTGCGTGTTTGCCGTCTATATCCGCGTCCACCCGGCAAGGGTTTTCATGCCGGGAGAAGTCGCCCTTCACCCAGGCCTGGTAGCGCTTGTCGACCTCACGATTTCGAAACAGCAGTGACAGATCTGCGGCGGTATTCCTGGAGTGAGCGACGAGAATCAATCCGCTGGCCGCCCGGTCGAGTCGATGTACCACGAATGCAGGGCGTTCCGGCCGAAGGTTGCGTTCCGCCCAACGCGCGAGGGTACAGTGGTCGCCCCACTTCGACCCCTGCGATCTCATGCCATAGAGCTTGTTCCACACTGAGTATTCACCGACGTCTGCTACCAGCAACGGTTCCGCCGGTTCCTCGGCCAGAATGTCAGCATTGTAGTAGAGATGTATTTCGTCACCCGCCTGCAGTTCCCGCTTGGCACGTCGCAAGCGTTGCGTATTGCTCCCCCGCGTTATCCAGACAGCGCCCCTGGTCATCGCGTCCTTGACACGGCGCTTCGAAAGCCCGCTCTCCTGGTACAGCAGGTTTACTGCATTCTCACCGGGCGTTTTGACACGCACGTGCAGTTCAAGATGCTCAGCTGGCTGGACCATAGTTCAACGTCAATGCCTCTTTGCTACGCCTGAGATTTTCAGCGGCGGTATCCCCGGCGGCGATTGCCACGGCAACATGCAGCGCATCCAGCAAGGTGAGCTGCACGAGCCTGGAGATCATCGGGGTGTAGATGTTCGTGTCTTCGTAGGAGCCGCATCCGACTACGACGTTCGCAACATGGGCGAGCTCGGATTCTCGCTCCGTCAATGCGACGATCACCGCTCCATTATCCCGAGCCTTGGTAAGCGACGGTATCAGCTCACCCCAGTTACCCGATTTGGAGATTGCAAGAATGATTTCACCCTGCCCGGCGATGGAAGCGAACTGACGAATAGTCGCGTTGTCGGTCAATGCGCTGCAGGGCATGCCCAGGCGAAAAAACTTGTGGCAGGCATCGCCGGCAACGTGTCCGGATGCGCCCAGCCCGGCGAACACCCATTGCCTGGCAGCGACCATGTGCGCGACGACTTCGTCGAGCGGCATGGTGGACAGCGTGCCGCGCAAATCCACGAGCGCGCGAATCGACGCATCGACCACCTTGGTCACGGCATCGGCCGTCGCGTCGTCGGCACGAACATCCTGGTGAATGTAACTGTCCGGTCGGCTCAGCGCCTCGGTCAGCCGAATAGTCAGTTCGCGAAATCCGCTCAGCCCGATGCGCCTGCAGAAGCGGATGACGGACGGCTCACTGGCCCCGCTCTCCCTCGCCACCTTCGCCACGGTCGATTCAGCCGCTTCCCGAGGGTGGTCGAGGACCCAGGTCGCGACGCGCTTTTCGGCGTCGCTCAGGCGTTCGGTCGATTCATGAATACGATCCAGCATGTAGCAATACTACAGCTTTTCTGTAGCGACAGATAATTTTGTTGGCATAACCGGGGTATATGTGTAGTAAAATTCCGGTCCTCAGGAGAGTTCCATGGCAAACTTTATTCCGGTCGACGAGTTCGACCTGATCATCTTCGGCGCCACCGGCGATCTCGCGATGCGCAAGCTCATGCCGGCGCTCTACCATCGCGTGCGCGACGGCCAGGTAACCGGCGACAGTCGCATTATCGGGGCAAGCCGCGGCGCGTTGAGTCGCGACGACTATCTCGCGACGGTCGAAACGGCGTTGCGTGACCACCTGCGCGAAGACGATTTCCAGGACGAAGAATGGCACAAGCTGCGGGATCGCATTGACTACGTGCAATGCGATGCATTTGCGCCCGAAGCATGGGATGGCCTGGTCAACATCCTCAACCAGTCAGGTAATCGCGTACGGGTGGCGTACCTCGCTACCGCTCCCGGCCTGTTCGGTCCGATCGCAAAAGGGATGAGCCAGAATGCGCTCGTCACGGAGTCGAGCCGCATTGTTCTCGAGAAGCCGCTCGGACACGACTACGAATCGGCCTACGCCATCAACGAGCAGGTCGGCGAGTGTTTTGCCGAAAACCAGATCTACCGAATCGATCACTATCTCGGCAAGGAAACGGTGCAAAACCTGCTGGCTCTGCGGTTCGCGAATTCGCTGTTCGAACCCTTGTGGCGCCGCGGGTCAATCGACCATGTGCAGATCACCGTTGCCGAAGACCTCGGTGTCGGTGGGCGCATCGAGTTCTATGACAAGGTAGGCGCGCTACGCGATATGGTCCAGAACCACATCCTGCAGCTTGTCTGCCTGGTCGCCATGGAATCGCCATCGAGCCTGCACCACGATGCCGTGCGCAACGAGAAAATAAAGGTGCTTCAGGCGCTGCGGCCGATCTCGGCAGACAGTCTCCGCACGACAACCGTGCGCGGCCAGTACACCGCCGGTGCCATCAGGAGTGAGACCGTTCCCGGGTACATGGAAGAGCTGGGCGGTTCGGCAAGTGCCACAGAAACCTTTGTGGCGCTAAAGCTCGAGATAGATAACTGGCGCTGGTCGAACGTGCCTTTCTACATTCGCACGGGAAAACGGCTGAAGGCCAAGCATTCGGAGATCGTCGTGCAGTTCCAGGAAGTTCCCCACTCGATCTTTCCGGAACAGACATTCAATGTGCAACCGAATCGCCTGATCATGCGCTTACAACCCGACGAAGGCGTCAAGTTGTCGCTCATGGCAAAGGAGCCCGGCCCTGGCGGGTTCGACCTGCGCCCCGTGGCGCTCGACCTCAGTTTTGAAGAAACCTTCGGCATACGTTACCCGGATGCCTACGAGCGCCTGCTCATGGAGGTCCTGCGTGGCAACCCCGCCCTGTTCATGCGTCGCGATGAAGTCGAAGCGGCATGGCAATGGGCCGACTCGATTATCGAAGGCTGGTCGTCGACAAAACAGAAGGTTGAATCCTATGTCGCAGGATCCTGGGGGCCCTCGGGCGCGTCACTCCTGCTCGACCGCGACGGCCGCGCCTGGCTGCCGGAGACCTGAATGATGGAAAATCTGTTAGAGAGTCGCGAAGCGGCGTCAGTCGCCGCCGCCGCAAAGGTCACAAGCGCTTTGCGTCGCCGCCTGGATGCGGGGCAATCGACCTCGCTGGTCGTCAGCGGCGGCACGACACCGGCGCGGTGCTTCGAGGAACTGGCAAAGCAGGACATCGCATGGCGCAATGTCGCCGTGCTGGCTTCTGATGAGCGCTGGGTGCCACCCACGCACGACGACAGCAACGAAAAACTGATACGCGATACGCTGCTGGTCGGCAATGCAAAGGACGCGGATTTCCTGCCTTTTTACACAGACCAGATTGCGATCGAGGAGCAATGCCGGATTCTCAACGAGGATATTCGCCTGGCTCCGCTGCCTTTCGGCTGTGCGTTGCTGGGCATGGGCACTGACGGCCATTTCGCGTCCCTGTTCCCCGACGCCGAGAACCTGAAAGAAGGTCTGGACGCCAACTCACTTACATTGTGTATTCCCGTGCAAACCGCCGCGAGTCCGCACCGGCGCGTCAGCCTGACGTTGTCAGCCCTGGCGCGCAGCGACGAGATCGTCCTGCTGTTCTTCGGTGACGACAAGCGCGCCGTCTATGAAGACGCGAGGAATGGGAACATCAATCTACCCGTAGCTCGCCTGCTACGACAAAAGCGTGCCCCGGTCAGTGTGTACTGGGCCCCATAAGGTCAAGTCTATGAATGCAACCGTTGATCGCGTCACCCGGCGAATCCAGGCTCGCAGCGAACAAAGCCGCGGCGAGTATCTTGCGCGCATCCACAAAGCCGCGAATGGCGGCCCGACGCGTGTGAACCTGTCATGCAGTAACCTCGCGCACGCCATGGCAGCATCCAGCAAGATGGAGAAGAAAGCGCTGGCCGGACACGACGTTCCGAATATCGGCATTGTTTCTGCCTACAACGACATGTTGAGCGCACATCAGCCGTTCGAGACCTACCCCGCGCGGATCAAGCATGCGGCAGCACACCTTGGTGCGGTGGCCCAGCTGGCGGGTGGCGTTCCCGCGATGTGCGATGGCGTCACGCAGGGACAGGACGGCATGGACCTGTCGCTCTTCAGCCGCGACGTCATTGCCTTGTCGACGGCCGTGTCGCTTTCGCATGAGATGTTCGATGCGGTTATCTGCCTGGGTATTTGTGACAAGATCGTTCCAGGCATGCTGATCGGCGCATTGTCGTTCGGCCACCTGCCGGTGGCCTTTGCGCCTGCCGGCCCGATGGTTTCCGGGCTGTCCAACAAGGACAAGGCGCACGTTCGCGAGCAGTATGCTGCCGGCCGCATTGGCCGCGACGAATTGCTCGAGTCCGAGTCCGCCGCTTACCATGCACCGGGGACCTGCACGTTCTACGGCACAGCCAACAGCAACCAGATGCTGATGGAGTTCATGGGCATGCAGTTGCCCAGCGGCTCGTTCGTCAACCCTGGCACGCCCTTGCGGGATCTCCTGACCGATGAGGCGGTTCGAACGGTGCTCGCCAACACGAACCATGGAGAACACTACACACCGGTTGGCGAAGTCATCGGTGAGAAGTCGATCGTCAACGCCATTGTCGGACTGCTGGCAACGGGA
>JAOUNK010000372.1 GCA_029881015.1 Gammaproteobacteria bacterium
GGCTTGCAATCTCACCGGTCCGTAGCCGAATATGACCCTGGTATCGCCAAGAGCACGGCATTCAGGCATTATCACGAAACTTATGCAAGTGGCCGAAAAATCACCCAATTCTGTGGACTTCGACGATGTCGCGGCGCTCGCCGAGGACGACATGCATGCCGTCAACCGACTGATCTCCTCGAGCCTGGAAACCGACGTCCCGCTCGTCTCGCAGGTATCCGAATACATCGTCATGAGCGGCGGTAAGCGCCTGCGCCCGCTGATTGTGCTGCTCGCGGCCCGTGCCATGGGCTACGCGGGCGACCAGCATATTCGCGCCGCGACCATTATCGAGTTCATCCACACAGCCACCCTGCTCCACGACGATGTCGTCGATGGATCTGATCGGCGCCGCGGCCAGGATTCGGCCAATACGGTTTTCGGCAACCAGGCGAGTGTCCTGGTCGGCGATTTCCTGTACTCACGCTCGTTCCAGATGATGGTGGACATCGGCGACATGCGCGTCATGCAGATTCTCGCCGATGCGACCAATACGATTGCCGCGGGCGAGGTCATGCAACTCATGAACGTGCACGACCCCGATACCAGCGAGGACGACTACCAGCAGGTCATCTATCGCAAGACGGCCCGCCTGTTTGAAGCTGGCGCGCAGATCGCCGCCGTTCTCGCCGACCGCGATCCCGGCGATGAAGCAGCGATGATCAGGTATGGGCAGCATCTCGGCACCGCGTTCCAACTCATCGACGATGCACTGGACTACAGCGCATCGGCCGATGAGCTGGGCAAGAACCTCGGCGACGATCTCGCGGAAGGCAAGGCCACCTTGCCGCTGATCTACGCGATGCGAGCCGGCACCGACGCGCAGCGCAGGCTGATACGCAAAGCCGTTGTCGAGGGCGGTCTCGGGCAAATGGCCGAGATCCAGGAAATCATCCGCGCAACCGGCGCGCTGGACTACACGACCACCAAGGCCCGTGAAGCCGCGGACGCGGCAATCGCCGTTATCGACTGTATACCGAAGTCAGAGTATCGCGACGCGCTGATGTCGCTGGCCGAATTCGCCATACAACGGCGATCCTGAGAGTGGACGACGACTGATGGACCGCTTCAACACGCCCTGGCGGGTCACTGCTGCGACCATCTACACCACGCCGACGGACTCGCGTGTCTATGGCACCCTCGACATCGACGTCACCGAAGCCAAGCAGTTCCTCGATCGCAAGCGCGAGGAAGGCGTGAAACTCACGATGGTGCACCTGACGACTGCAGTACTGGCACGCGCCATCGCATTCGATGCTCCCGAGATGAACTGCTTCATCCGTCGTGGCGCCATCGTCGGCCGTGAGCACATGGACGTAATGGTGCCGGTTCAGGTCGGCGGTGACTCCGGCGTCACGCCCGCGATCATCCGCGATGCCCATGCCCGCAAGGTCACCGACATCGCCGATGAGATTCGTGCGAAGGCGGCCAGGAGCCGTGCCGGTTCCGAGATCAAGGCGGCAAAGAACAAGTACATGCTCAACCGGATTCCCTGGCCATTGCGCCGTCCCCTCTTTCTGCTGCTGAAGTGGATCACGGTCGACATGGGTGTCGAGATCAAGGCGCTTGGCCTGTCGGCGCACAGCTTCGGTTCGTTTGTCGTTTCCGACATTGGCAACTTTGGCCTGAACACAGGCATGACGGCGTTGATGCCGGCCGCAAAGGTGCCCTGCGTCATCGTCCTCGGCAAGATCGAGGAGAAACCTGTCGTCAGGAACGGCGAAATCGTGATCCGTACGATTCTGCCCCTGACCGGGACCTTCGATCACCGCGTGGTCGATGGTATGCAGATCGGCAAGCTTGCCAGGGGGATAAAGCGCAACTTCAGAAAGCCGGAGTGGCTGGATGAAGTGCCGGAGAAAGAACTGGAAGAATGTATCTTCGGAACCCGCTAGAAAATGAAATGGTCGGGGCGAGAGGATTTGAACCTCCGACCCCTTCGTCCCGAACGAAGTGCGCTACCAGGCTGCGCCACGCCCCGACCGCGGGACGCGCATCTTACAGCATGTATTCGGGGGCTTCAATTGGGCCGAGCCGGCTTCTCGGCGAGCCACCATTCGCGTTACTATGACGGGCATGTACCGAATCGCCATTGCCTGTCTGGCCAGTCTTTACGGCGCCGTTGCCGGTGCCGACCTGGCCGATGACGTTCGCTGCCGGGAAATCGGCTTCAGCAAATCCGTGGAACAACAGGACATCACGGCGTTTCGGGCTCACATCGACGCCGACGCGCGCTTTGTCGCCGCCGGCGTGCTCCGAGGGCCGGATGACATCGTGGCAGGCTGGTCGGTCTTTTTCGCTGTCGACGGCCCGAGTATCGCCTGGCGACCGCATATCGTCGAGGTACTCGAGAACGGCACCCTGGCCCTGTCGCGTGGCCCCTACGTAGTGCGCTCCGTCGACGCCGACGGCAACCCGGTCGAAAGCTGGGGTACGTTCAATTCAATCTGGCGCCTCAACGACGATGGCCACTGGCGGGTGGTCTTCGATGCCGGAAGCCCGGCCGAGGGCGAACCCGATGACGCAACCCGGGCGCTCCTCGCCGAGGACGATGACTGCGACTGAAGCGGCAGCCTTGCGCCATGAACAAGACGATATCGAGCAAGCTTCCGGACGTCGGTACCACGATCTTTACCGTGATGAGTCACCTCGCGACCGAGACCGGCGCCATTAATCTGTCACAGGGTTTTCCCAGCTTCGATCCGCCCGAAGCGCTCGTCGAGCGTATTAACTGGCACCTGCACAACGGCGCCAACCAGTACGCCCCGATGCCTGGCCTGCCTGCACTGCGCGAAGCGATTGCCGGGAAGACACGACGGATGCAGGGGCGTGAACTCGATCCTGAATCGGAAATTACCGTATGCACAGGCGCGACGGAGGGTCTGTTCAGCGCCATCACGGCGATCGTGCGCAGCGGCGACGAAGTGATCATCCTCGACCCCGCCTACGATTCCTACGAACCGGCGATCAACCTGGCCGGCGGCACCACGCGTCGTGTGCCGCTCAGGATCGATGAAAACGGCCACGACTTTCACCCGGACTGGCAACGCATCTGCGACACGATCAACGAAAAGACGCGCTTGATCATTCTCAATTTTCCACACAACCCGACCGGCGCGACTCTCTCCCAGGGCGACCTCGAC
>JAOUNK010000063.1 GCA_029881015.1 Gammaproteobacteria bacterium
AAGCAGCGCAAGGAGCGCGAGGAGGCCGAGCGCAAGAAGCGCGAGGAAGAAGAGAAGGAACGCCAGCGCGTCGAGGCCGAGCGCAAGCGACAGGAGGACATACGGCGTCAGCGCGAAGAGAACGAGAGGTTGCGGCGCGAGCTCGAGTCCGAGCAGCGGCAAGCGGAGATCGACGCCGAGGCCGAGCGCATGGCCGCCGTCGATGCCGGCGAACTGGCTGTCTATATAGCCATGATCCAGCAGAGGATTTACCGCAACCTGAGTTTGCCGGCCAGCGCCAGTGACGATCTGAAATGCTCCGTCCGTGTGCGCCAGATCAGGGGTGGCGAGGTTCTGGGCGTCACTTTCCTGACGTGCAATGGAGACGATGTGGTCAAGCGTTCCATTGAAGCGGCCATCTTCAAGTCCTCGCCGCTGCCGGAGCCACCAACGCCAAACCTCTTCGACCCCAACATATTGTTAAACTTAACCAAGCAGCAATAGGTCAGATCCACAACTAGCCGAGGAAGACGTGCTGAAAAATTCAAGAGTTCTAATGGGTTTGTTACTCATGGTGGTCGGGACCGTTCATGCCGAGCTCGTCATTGACGTGCAGGGCGTAGCGAAACCCGCACCGGTCGCCATCGTGCCGTTTGGCTGGGAGGGCGAGGCGCCCGACATGCCTCTCGATGTTGCCAGGGTCATCACGGACGATTTGCAGCGCAGCGGACGGTTTGCGCCGATTGGCGAAGAGAAGATGCTGCAAAAGCCGACCGACGGCGCCGATGTCGACTTCCAGGACTGGAGTTTTGTCGGCGCCGAGGCCGTGGTGGTTGGCAAAGTGATCCAGGAAGGCGAGAACGCCTACACGCTGCAATTCCAGCTCTTCGATGTCTTCGGCCGTCGCCAGCTCGTGGGATACCGCATGCCGGCAAGCCGCGGCACCATGCGCAGTGCGGCCCATCGGGCGGCCGACATGATTTACGAGAAACTCACGGGCATCAAGGGCGTGTTCGGCACGAAAGTGGCCTACGTTACGGCGAAGCGCGAGGGGCAGGGGCGTCTCTATTCCCTGATCGTCTCCGACCAGGACGGCTTCAATGAACACACGATCATGGAGAGCGCCGATCCGATCATGTCGCCCGCGTGGTCGCCGGACAGCCGCCAGCTGGCCTATGTTTCGTTCGAGGGCGACAAGTCCTCGATTTTCGTGCAAACCCTGCGTACCGGCAACCGCTTCAGCGTGTCGTCCAAACCGGGAATTAACGGCGCGCCTTCCTTCTCTCCCGACGGACGCAAGCTCGTGGTCACACTGGGCGGCGTGGACGGCAACCTGGACATCTACGTTCTCGACATCAATTCGCGGCGCACGACGCGCCTGACGACGCACCGGGCAATCGATACCGAGGGCGCCTGGTCTCCGGACGGGCGGTATATCTACTTCACGTCCGATCGCAGCGGCGGACCGCAGATCTACCGGGTGAGCGCGGAAGGCGGATCTCCCGAGCGCGTGACGTTCGAGGGGAGTTATAATGCGCGGCCACGCCTGTCACCGGATGGGAAACGACTTGCCATGGTCCATAATGACCAGGGCAATTTCCGTATCGCGGTGATGAGCCTTGAACGCAAGGACCTGCTGGTCCTTTCGAGCGGGCGGCAGGACGAGAGCCCGAGCTTCGCGCCGAACAGCGATATCCTGATCTATGCGACGCGACAGGGCAGGGATGGCGTCCTCGAAACGGTGTCGGCGGATGGGCTGATTCGCCAGAAAATGGCATCGCGGGCAGGGGGAGACGTACGGGAACCCGTTTGGTCACCGTTCCCAAGGTTTTGATAACTAACATTTGGTAAGTACTTTAATTCATTGATTTTACTTCGCTTTTGAGACACTAAAAAGGGCTCTATGATGTCTTATTTCAAACTGTTTGCACTTGCGGCAATCGCATTCCTCTTGGCGGGCTGCCCGAAAAACACGATTCCGGATCCCGACCCGACCGATACGACGTATCCGGGTGACGCTGGCGACGCGACCACGTCGGGCGCCGATGGCGGCATGTACGGTGACGGCGAGTTCATGGACGACCCGTCGGCCGGTGAGCTGACCATGGTCATCTACTTCGACTTCGATTCGTCCGAGGTTCGCGCCGCGGACCAGGATATTGTTGCGCGCCATGCCATGCAGCTCGGTGGCGGCGGCAAGGTGCGCCTCGAAGGGCACGCGGATGAGCGCGGGTCGCGCGAGTACAATATCGGCCTCGGCGAGCGTCGCGCACAGGCGGTACGGCAGATGCTGCTGATCCAGGGGGTGTCTGCGGACCAGATTTCGACGGTGAGCTTCGGTGAGGAGCGGCCGGTCGGTTTCGGCAGTACCGAGGCGGACTACGCACAGAATCGTCGTGTCGAGTTCAAGTACTCGAACTGACCGATGACCGGAATGCCGAAAACAGCCTTGCTGCTGTCAGTAATGGTGCTTGGCGGTTGCGAGCTTCTGCAACCGCCGGGCGAGGACCCTGTACTTGCAAAACTGGACGCGCTTGAGCGGCGCATGCAGGTCGTCGAGCGCGTGGTGCAGAACCAGAGCCTCGTCAATCTGACGCAACAGGTCAATGCTCTCGAGCGCAGCGATGCCGCAGTGCAGGGACGCGTCGAAGAGCTCGAGCACAATGCCACAACGACGGCCGACCGGCAGCGGCAACTCTATGCGGACCTCGATGCCCGCATCCGGGAGCTCGAGGCAGCCGTACAGGCCAGCAAGGCGCGCGGCGTGCTGGATGGGGGTACATTGTCGCCCGGGCAGTTGCCGGTGCCAGGGGGATCTGATCGGGATAACTACCAGGCGGCCTTCGAGTTGCTCAAGCAGCAGCGCTACGAGCCGGCCGCAATGGCGTTCAAGCAGTTTCTCGTGACCTTTCCGGACAGCGAGCTTGCCGACAATGCACAGTATTGGCTGGCCGAGTCGCACTACGTGACGCAGAAATTCAACGAAGCGCTGACTGAATTCGGGGTTGTGCTTTCCAAGTACCCCCGCTCACGGAAAGTGGCTGACGCCCTCCTCAAGATTGGGTACTGCAATTACGAGATAAAGGATTGGGCTGCGGCACGTGAAGCGTTGTCACGCGTGCAGGCCGAGTACCCGGAAACCACGGCGGCGCGCCTGGCCGGGCAACGACTGTCGCGTATGGGTGAGGAAGGCGTCTAGACGTTGACGCACTGAAATTATCCGGTATGATGCCGCCGGCATTGCGGCCTGTTCTGGCCGGATTCCCTGTGCGGGGGTATAGCTCAGTTGGTAGAGCATCGGCCTTTTAAGCCGCTGGTCCCAGGTTCGAGTCCTGGTGCCCCCACCACTTTACCCCGCAAAATTGATTTCAAATAAAACAGCAGACGCGGCATCGCTGTGCCGTTATCATGCACGCTTTTGCGTACGGGGCATTCGGGAAAGTGGCGGATAATCGCTGGAATATCCATAAGTTTGGCGGCAGTAGCTTAAGCGATGCCGCGTGTTTTCGTCGGGTAGCCGGCATTGTCATGGAGCGCCCGGACGAGCGCCTGGGTGTCGTGGTCTCCGCAATGGGTGGCATGACGGATGCGTTGCTCCATCTGGCGGCACTCGCGGAGCGCGACGACAACGCGTTTGCAACGGAGCTCGCCGCACTGGGTGAACGCTACGCGTCGACGGCGAAGGACCTGTTGCGCGGCGACGCGCGCGCGCCGGTTCTGGATGCCTGGAGCGCGGACGCCGCGGATATTACAGATATCCTGAAGGCGATCGCGCTCGTCAAATCCGCACCGCAGCGAAGTCGTGACATTGTCGCCGGTTACGGCGAAATCTGGTCGGCGCGTCTGCTGGCCGCATTCCTGGCACAAGAAGCACCCGGACGCGGCGGCATGTGGGTCGACGCGCGCGAGGTCGTGATCGTCAATCAGACCGAGCTCGGGCCTGCCGTGATGTGGGCGGAGTCGCAGGCGCGCTTCGACAAGGCGGTTGCCAGTGACTACAAGGGCATCGCGGTCATCACGGGCTTTATCGCGTCGGATCGCGAAGGCCTGCAGACCACGCTGGGCCGCAATGGCAGCGATTTCTCAGCGGCAATTTTCGCGGCGCTAAGCGGTGCCTCCGAACTCACTATCTGGAGCGACGTCAACGGCGTCATGAGTGCGGACCCGAACCGGGTTCCGGATGCGCAGGTCATCGACAAGCTGTCCTACAACGAGGCAATGGAGCTCGCGTACTTCGGTACCGCGGTGATTCATCCGCAGACCATGGGGCCGGCGATCAGCAAGGGTATCCCCGTGCGCATTCGCAACAGCCACAATCCGGCACATCCGGGCAGTCTGATCGGACCTCTGTCGGATGGCACCAATACCATCAAAGGCATTACTGCCATCGGCGGCATGGCGCTGCTGAACCTCGAAGGTTCCGGCATGATCGGCGTCCCGGGTACAGCGGATCGCATGTTCGCCTCCCTGAAAAGGGCGGGCGTTTCGGTGACCCTGATCTCGCAGGCCAGTTCCGAGCATTCCATCTGTATCGCACTGCCCGAGATGTTTGCCGAGCGCGCGAGGAGCGTCGTTACCGATGCGTTCGCCGAGGAACTCGAGAGCGGCCAGATAAACAGCGTGGACGTCACACCGGGACAGAGCATCGTCGCCGTGGTCGGCGACGGAATGGCTGGTACGCCCGGCATCTCGGCGAAGTTCTTCGGTGCACTCGGGCGCGCCGGTATCAACGTACGCGCTATTGCACAGGGTTCGTCCGAAAGGAATATCTCTGCGGTGGTCGATGGCGACGATGTGACGCGGGCCTTGCGCGCCGTGCACTCGGGCTTCTACCTGTCGCACAAAACGCTGTCGGTCGGCCTGATCGGGCCGGGCACGGTCGGTGCAGCACTGTTGCGACAACTGGCTAAGCAACGTGAGCGCCTGGCGAACGAGTTCAACCTCGACCTTCGTGTTCGGGCGATCGCACGTTCACAGTCGATGATACTGGGCCAAAAGCGTATCGACCTCGCGAACTGGGAGGATGCGTTCGAGTCCAGTGCGGTCGAGACCGACCTCGACGTCTTCGAGAGCTATGTCAATCCGGAGCATCTGCCGCACGCGGTTATTATCGACTGTACCTCGAGCGAGCACATTGCCTCGAAATACGCGGACTGGTTGTCGCGCGGTATCCATGTCATCACGCCGAACAAGAAAGCATTCAGTGGGTCCTATGCGGATTACCAGGCATTGCAGGCGGCAGCCGACAAAGGAAGTTCGCACTACTTCTATGAGACGGCGGTCGGTGCCGCACTGCCGGTGATCAGCACCCTGTGCGACCTGATTTATACGGGCGACAATGTCCGCTCTGTACGGGGCATTTTCTCCGGCACGCTCGCCTACCTGTTTAATGTCTACGACGGCACGGTGCCGTTCTCGCAGATCGTTCGTGCCGCCAAGGAGAACGGCTACACGGAACCCGACCCGCGCGACGATCTGTCGGGGATGGACGTTGCCCGAAAACTGACGATCCTGGCCCGGGAACTTGGCCTTGGCATCGAAATCGGCGATTTCCCGGTGCGCAGCCTCGTGCCAAAGGCGCTGGAGGATTGTTCAATCGAGGAGTTCCTCGAAAAGCTTCCCGAGTATGATGGGGAGATGGATGTCCTGTTCCGGCAGGCTGCTGCGGAGGACAAGCAACTGCGCTACATCGCGATACTGGATGCTGAAGGCCATGCCTCGGTGGGTCTCGAGGCCGTCGCGTCGGATCACCCGTTCTGCAATATCAACCTGACGGACAACATCGTGCAGTTTGAGTCGGAACGGTATTCGGCGAACCCCCTGGTCATACAGGGTCCCGGCGCCGGCCCCGAAGTGACCGCCGCAGGTGTATTCTCGGACCTCCTGCGCCTCGCGAATTACCTCAGCAAAGGTATGGGCTATGTCTGATTGGGTGACCGCATTCGCGCCAGCCTCCATCGGCAATGTCGCCGTCGGCTTTGACATGCTTGGTCTCGCGCTCGAGGGTGCGGGCGACAGGGTCCATGCACGCAGGACCGACAGCGGCCGCGTCACCGTCGCCGAGGTCCGCGGGCTCGATGGCGAACTGCATCCCTATCTGTCCACCGACGCCGAGTCCAATACCGCATCGATCGCCGCGCAGGCGCTGTGGGACCGTCACGGCGACAGCGACGGGGTCGAGCTCAAGGTTCACAAGGGTGTGCCCCTGCAGTCCGGAATGGGCAGTTCTGCCGCATCGGCAGTCGCCGCCGTTGTGGCTGTAAACGGACTCCTCGGCGAGCCTCTCGCGCATGCCGACTTGCTGGACTATGCACTCGTCGGTGAAAAGTTCGCGAGTGGCGGCTTGCATGCCGACAATGTCGCGCCGAGCCTGCTGGGCGGTCTCGTTCTTTGCCCGCCGGTCCTGTTGCCGGACGTCTATTCCTTGCCGGTGCCAGAGGGTGTCAGTGCTGTCCTGTTGCACCCTGACCTCCAGGTCAACACGGCGCAGGCGCGCCGCGGTCTTGCCAAGGGCTATTCCATGCAGCAATGGCTGGAACAGCAGGGGATGCTCGCCGGGTTCATCGTCGCGTGTGTCACGAACAATATCGAACTCATCGGCAGGACGCTGCGAGATGTCATTATCGAGCCGCAACGCGCGGCTGCGGTACCGTGTTTCGAGGGCGTCAGGGCGGCGGCCGAGAAGCGCGGTGCACTCGGGTGCAGCCTGTCCGGGAGCGGGCCGAGTATCTTTGCGTTGAGCGCGACCGGTGACGCGCGCAATATCGCGTCGGCTATGGAACAGGCATGCCGCATGCAGGGCATCGGTTGCCAGTCCTGGGTGAGCCCGATGACAGCGGCCGGCGCGCGTATCGAGCGTTCCTGATGAAGTATTTCAGTACGCGTGGTGCGGGCCCGGTCACGCTGGATGATGCGTTGCGGTTGGGCATTGCCAGCGATGGCGGGTTGTTCCTGCCGGAGCAGCTTCCGTCCTTCGATGTCGCCAGCTTCAGTGCCGCTGAAACCATTCCCGAAGTGGCGCAGGTGTTGCTGCAACCCTTCTTCGAAGGATCGTCGTTGTCCGGCGATCTCGATCGAATTCTCGCCGAGACGTTCAGCTTCCCGATTCCCGCAACCCGTCTGCCGGTTACAGGCCATGACGTATCGTTGCTCGAGCTCTATCACGGGCCGACGGTCGCGTTCAAAGATGTCGGCGCCGGTTTTCTCGCCGCCTGCCTGTCCCGGCTTGAAGGCAACGTTGAGAATCCGTTAACGATTCTCGTTGCGACGTCCGGTGACACAGGCGGTGCGGTAGCGGCTGCGTTTGATCGGCGACCCGGCATGCGTGTCGTGGTGCTGTTTCCTGACGGTCGTGTCTCCGAGCGCCAGGCGCACCAGCTTAGCTGCTGGAGCGAAAACGTACTCTCCCTGAAAGTACAAGGTGCATTCGATGACTGCCAGGCCCTGGTCAAGGGCGCGATGGCAGATCCCGCGCTGAGCGCAGTGCACCGCTTCAGCTCGGCAAACAGCATCAATATCGGTCGCCTGTTGCCGCAAAGCACCTACTACGCGGATGCGAGTATCCGTCACTACCGGCGAACGGGCCGGAGGCCTGGTTTCATCATTCCGACGGGCAATCTCGGCAATGCGTTTGCCTGTATCATGGCTCGGGAGATGGGCCTCCCAATCGGTCCGGTCATTCTTGCGACCAATGCAAATCGAACCATTGCCGACTATTTCGATACGCTCGAGTGGTTGCCACGGGCAAGTCTGCAGACCCTCGCATCCGCCATGGATGTCGGTGACCCGAGCAACATGGAACGTCTGCGGCACCTGGTCGGCGAAGCAGACGTCTTGCGCGAGCAACTGGGTGTCCTGTCCGTGAGCGATGCACAGATCAAGGCGTCGATTCGCCAGGACTTCACCGACTTCGGTTTTGCCACCTGCCCGCACACCGCGACGGCGACTCATACGTACCGGCAGCTCGACAGCAAACTGGCCGACGAACACGACTGGATCCTCGTCGCGACTGCGCATCCCGCCAAGTTCGAAACCATCGTCGAACCGCTGATCGGTGAGTCCGTGCCGGTGCCTGCAGAGCTTGCGGCACTGCTCGCCCGGCCCGCGCATGCTGTTTCTATCGAGCCTACTCTCGCGTCTCTTGCTACAGTACTGGGATGACGAGTTTCGACGAAACGCCCTGGCTACTGCCGCTCGCCGCAATTGGCGTCTTGCTGCTGCTCTGGTTTGTCTACAAGCGCTTCTTCCTGGGCGCGAACTCTCTCGAACGCGACCTGGCCGATATCGGCTTCGACCATATCGCGGAGCTCGTGATTCCAAGCGCCGACGAAGGTGAAATCCAGGTCGACAAGCTGATCCTGACGTCGCAGGGATTGCTGATTCTCGAGATCAAGGAGGTCCAGGGCGTCGTCTTCGGCAGCGACAAGATGCAGGACTGGACAGTCATTGCACAAGACCGGCGATACACGTTCCCGAACCCGCAGCCGGCGCTCTACGATCGGATTGCGGCGGTCCGCCAGATCGTTCGCCAGGTTCCGGTGGCAGGGCGCATCCTGTTTCTTGACGGCGCCGAGTTCACCAAGGGCGTGCCCGCGCTGGTCTGTACCCTCGAGGAACTGGTCGCCGAGTTCGGTGAGCCGGATAAAGCCGCTGCCAAGTTCAAGATCGAGGCCTTCAAGCCGCACTGGGAGCTTATTCGAAAGGCGGCAGAGTAAAGAAGCGGGTCGCATTCTCTGTCGTAATCCGCGCCACGTGCGCCTCGCTCTGGCCGCGGGCTTCGGCCACCGCCTTGAGTACCTCGGGCAGGTACGCCGGCTCATTGCGTCGTGTCTTCGGTTTCGGCTGGATCGTCCGCGGCAACAAGTAGGGCGCATCGGTTTCGAGCAGCAGCTTGTCGTCGGGAACGATCGAGACAATGTCGTGCAAATGCCCGCCGCGCCTCTCATCGCATATCCAGCCCGTAATACCGATATAGAGCCCCAGCGCGACATACTCGCGCAATGACTCGTGCTCACCGGTGAAGCAGTGTGCCACGGCGCGTGACAGGTCGGGCAGAGCCGGCTCCAGTATCTCGATGAAATCGTCGTGCGCATCGCGTTGATGCAGGAAGACAGGCAGCCCGGACTCCTTCGCGATGTCGAGCTGCCGGCGAAACGCATCGAGCTGCGCGTTACGTGGCGAGAAGTTCCTGAAGTAGTCGAGGCCGAATTCCCCGACCGCGACAACCACCTCCTTGCGGACGAGCGAGCGAATCAGGGCATCGCTTGCATCCGTGTAGTCGGACGCGTGGTGGGGGTGCACACCGGCCGTGGAGAACAGCATGCCGCCGCTCGCTTCTGCCAGAGCGGCCGCCCTCACATTGCTGTCGTCGCTGCTACCTGTCACGATGATGCGTGTAACGCCGGCATCGGCCGCGCGCTGTATTACCGCGTCGCGATCATCGTCGAAACTGTCGTGCGCAAGGTTGGCCCCGATATCTACCAGTGAATAAGGCATGGCTCAATATTGCTCCCAACGAAAAATCCAGGCTCCGATGGCGAGGAACACGGCGCTCAATAGCAGAAGCGCGCCGAGACTCGGTGCGACCTCCGCGAACGTCGCGCCATCGAGAATGACAGCACGCGCCGAATCCAGAACGTGTGTCAGCGGAAAAATCTGCGAAATCCTTTGTACGGTTTCCCCGGTACCTTCAAGCGAAAACCAGACGCCCGATAACAGCATCATGGGCCAGTTGATCAGGTTAAGCAGCCCGCCCGCGAGTTCTTCGCTGGTCACGCGCGCGGAGACAACCAGCCCCAGCGAGATCATGGAGATCGCCCCCACGACGCCTACAATAAACAGGGTGACATAGCTGCCCTCCATGCGTGTGTCGAGGAGCAGGTGTGTGCCGACGTAGACCACGGTGGTGATCAGCATGATCAGGACCAGGCGCGAGGCGATCTGGGCAGAAATAAATTCCAGCGACGTCAGGGGAGTTGCCCGCAAGCGCTTCAGGAAGCCGTTCTTGCGATAGCGCACAATGACGTAACCGACACCGAACAGGCAGCTGAACATCATGTTCATGCCCAGGATTCCCGGCAGGATCCAGTCCGAGTATCGAATCGGCCTTCCGGTCACCTGTTCCTTGATTACGCCGCGGCCGGCCGTCGAGGTCGACTGCAGCAGGGCGAGCTCCACGAAGTAGCCCTTGGCCGCGGTCGGATTGACCCAGTAACGTACGGGAGGCCCGGTCTCGACGAGTAGGTCGAGCTGGTGCCGCTCGATCTTCAGCATCGCCTCGTCGATATCCGCGTAGGGCACGAAGCGAACATAGCGAGTGGCCAGAAAAGGGTGTGACGACGTATCGATATCCGCCTCGGCCTGGAGCACACCGACGGTATATTCATCGCGCTGGCCGTCGAATGCGAACGACAGGCCAAAGACGAGAGCGACCGGCAGGAGCAGATTCCAGGCGAGTGCAGAGCGGTCGCGCACAAATTCACGATTGCGCGCGACAAACACAGCGTAGATTCGTTTCAGCATCGTCAGGCTCGCAACGAGTGGCCGGTCATGTCGAGAAACAGGTCCTCGAGATTCGGGCGCCGGATTTCGCCGCTTGCCAGCTTGATGAGCTCGTCTCCGAAACGGGTGCGCAGCAACACTTCGGGCGCCCCGTGAGTCACGATCTTCCCTTCGTCCATGATGGCGACGTCATCGCAGAGTACCTGCGCCTCATCCATGTAATGAGTGGTAAGGACGATCGTCGCCCCCTTGGCACGAATGTCCTGCACCAGTTCCCAGAAATTGCGGCGTGCCTGCGGGTCCAGGCCGGTGGTTGGCTCATCGAGAAAGATCAGGCGTGGCCGGTTGACCAGCGCTACCGCTAGCAGCAGCCGCTGGCGCTGGCCACCCGAGAGCTTGCGATTGTCACGCTCGAGCAGATCCCCGAGCGAGCACTGCGCGACAATGTCGTCGAGATCGGCCTGCCGGTCGTACAGCGAGCGAAACAGCTCAATGGTCTCGCGGACGGTCTGGTTGTCCTGCAGGGCGGTGTTCTGGAACTGGATGCCGACTTCCTGGCGAAACCGGGAGCCGGCTATCTCGCCATAGTAGTAAACTTCACCGGACGTTGCCGTTGTGACGCCCTCGATAATCTCGACGGTCGTGGTCTTGCCGGCGCCATTGGGCCCGAGCAGTCCGAAACAGATGCCCTCGGGCACCTTGAAGCTGACGCCATCGACCGCTCGAATGCCCGGGTAGTCCTTGATGAGGTCGCGGGCCTCGAGAGCAATTTTCCGGGATTCGTCCATGCGGGAAGAGTACCGGAGCCGTTGTTCTGGAGCCAGCTTGCAACCATATACCTGACGGCGGTATCTAATAGCCAGGAACAGAGGCTTAAGGGGAAGATGGAGATGACGAGATTCGTGACGAAAACCGCATTCACGGCAGGACTGCTGGTCCTGTTGATGTCGGTACCGGCTTACGCGGTATCGATCAACAAGAGCGTCAAGATCGGCGCCGGAGAAGAGTCCGGAGGCGCCACGTCGGTCAACGGCAGTATCTCGGTCGGCGAAAAGGCGACCGTCACCGGCAACCTGAAGACGGTGAACGGTTCGATTCGTATCGACGAGGGTGCCGTGATCGAGCAAGCGGCGACAGTAAACGGCGGCCTGCGCCTGGCTGATGGCGTGAAGGCGGAGGGCCTGACGACAGTCAACGGCAGTATCAATGTCGGCGACAACGGCGTCATCGACGGTGAGATCAGTGCCGTCAACGGCAGAATCTCGGTTGGCGAGGGATCCACGGTTAGCGGCGACGTCGGCAATGTGAACGGTGAAATCGGCCTGGCCGGGTCGGAAGTCGGCGGTGACCTGACCACGGTCAATGGCGACATCAAGCTTGAAGATGGCACGGTCATCAAGGGCGATCTTGTCGTCGAGAAGCCGAACAACTGGAAATGGGGTAAGGACAAGAGTCGCAAACCACGTATCGTCATCGGCCCGGGATCGCGAGTCGAAGGCACGATCCGGCTCGAGCGTGAGGTGGA
>JAOUNK010000373.1 GCA_029881015.1 Gammaproteobacteria bacterium
TGCAAAGCCTGCAACGCACCATGAGCTTCCTTACGACCGAATTACTCCAGACCTCGCCCCGCTCGGTCCGCGCCGACCTCGGCCAGTTTGAGCCGGCGCTGATCTCGAGCTTCGCTTCCGATTTTGCCCTGCAGTTGACCCACGGCGGCTGGCCGAATTCCGCGGGAGTGCCGCGCAGTACCCAACAACGCACGGCCTACCGCATCGAGGACGGCGACCTCATTCGCTATCACTGGAATGTTCTTGATCGCACCGTGAATAACCTGCCGGTCACGACGGTGATGATGACGGACGTTGACAGCCTCACCTTTCGTTTTCTCCAGGTGAACGGGGAATGGACCGATCAGTGGCCGCCGCTCAGTATGCAGACCTCCTCCAACACGATCGCGTTGCCGCGGGCCGTAGCCATCTCCCTGGTGTTGCCCGACGAGGGCGAATTGACCCGAATCGTCGAGGTGGCGCCGTGACCCGGCTACGCGGCGTAGCGTTGATAACAGCCTTGCTGCTGACGGCACTGGCTGGTTCGGTTGCCGCGGGTCTCGCCTGGGACAACGCGCTGGATGTCCGCCGGACCATGGTACTCATCTACCGTGACCAGGCGATCCAGGTCGCTGTCGGATCCGAAGGCTGGGTCCGCTCGATCCTGCGCGAGGATGCGCTGCAGACGCAGACAGATCATCTCGATGAGGTCTGGGCGTCGGAGATTCCGGCATTGCCGATCGACTCGGAAAACGTCCAGGGACAGATTTACGGTCAGCTCGAGGACCTGCAGGGTCGCTTCAATGTAAACAACCTGATCGATTCCAACGGCAACGTAGACCAGGCCTACTTCGAACAGTACCAGCGCCTGCTGGATGCCCTGGCCCTGGACCCCGCCCTGGCCGGCGCCACGGTCGACTGGCTCGACCCCGACCAGAACGAAACCATCCCCGATGGCGCGGAGGATCCGTTGTACACGGGCTATGTTCCCGCCTATCGCACGGCTGACAGGCCTGTTTACAACATCACGGAGCTTGCCGCAGTGAACGGCATGGATCGGATCAGCTTCGAAATCCTGTTACCGCACGTGACGGCCCTGCCCGGTCGTACCCCGGTGAATGTCAATACGGCCAGTGTGCAGGTACTCCAGTCGCTGGGGCCGAACATAGACCTGTCCACCGCGGAGGGCCTCGTCGACGTACGCAAGGATGGCGGCTTCGCGGATATCAGTGGTACCTTCGCTCCACTGGTTGCCCCGGACCTCGCACAGTCCGGATTCAGCGAGTCATCCGAATTTTTTCAATTGAAGGCCGTCGTTCAGATTGATACCGTTCGCGTTAGCCTGTTTACCGTGTTGCACCGGACCTCCGGGTCGGGCGAAGTAACACCCATCCTCCGCAGCCTGGGAACTATCTGACATGGCAGAGTTTGTCGTCATCCGACTCGGTCGAGACCACGACCCGGTGGTCGAGTGGATCGTGGCCGATGACAACGGCACACGGCTGAGTCAGCCGATGCGTGGGTCGCTGAGCGATGCGGCGCCCCAAATCCATGGGCGCCCAGTCATTGTGCTCGTGCCCGCGACCGAAGCGCTGACGACGACCGTCAACCTCCCTGCACGCGGTGGCGCGAGGCTCAACGCAGCCCTGCCCTACGCACTCGAAGAACAGGTCGCCGTCGATATCGAAACGATGCACTTTGCCGCCGGGGACAAACGCGACGCCGGGCTGCGCCCCGTGGCCGCAGTGTCGCGCGGGCAGCTCGACACCTGGCTCGCGCAGCTCGGTGAGGCCGGCATCGTTCCCTGGAAGATCGTTCCCGAGAACTACGGGCTTGCACGCATTCCCGGCACGATGAGCGTGCTCATCGACGATGACTGCATCATGTTCAATGACGGCGAGGACACCGAATTTGTCCTGCAGGGCGCCGATCCGAGCGACGCCCTAGTCGCCGCCGGCAAGCTGGATGAACACACGGACGACGACGCGCCACCCGAGCCATCGGGACACCTGATCGTGTATTGCAATGCGGCCGACGAAGCGCGCTTCTCGCACGACTGGATTGCGTTGCGCCGCGAGTTGCACAGCCTCGATATCAACCTCCTGCCCGACGGTGCGCTGCCGCGACTTGCCGTGACCGTGGCCAGCGGCCAGGGGGTCAACCTGTTGCAGGGACGGTACGGTCCGAAAGCGGACTACGGATCCTGGCTGCGCCCCTGGAGCAAGGCCGCAATCCTGTTGCTGACATTGACGATCATCGGGTTCGTGGGCAAAGGAGCCGACTACTATCGTCTTGCCCAGGAAGAAGCAACGCTGCGAGCCCAGTTCGCGCAGGAGTACCGCTCGCTGAACCCGAACGCGTCGGCCGAAATCGTGGATCCGCTGGCCGTCGTGAGTTCGATGAAACGGGCGATGGGTACATCGAGCGCGCCGCAGGTATTCCTGCCGTCACTGCAGGAGCTGGCCAACGCCATGGAGCAATACTCGACGGCGAAGGTTGAGGCCGTGAGTTACCGTGCAGGCATCGTTGACGTCAGGGTCGTCTCCCCCGATGTCGAAACGGTCGGCAATATCCAGGAGTCCATCAGCGCGTCGGGCCGTTTCAGAGCATCTATCCAGTCGACCGATAAGGTTGCGGACCGCATCAACAGCCGCATCCAGATTCGCGAGGCAGGTTCATGAGAGACTGGTACGACAACCTGGAAGCGCGTGAACAGGTTTTTGTTCTCGTCGGTGCTGTTTTCGTCGTCGTCGCCCTTATCTACTACTTGCTGTGGGCACCTCTCGACAGAAACCACCGGCAAATGGCGGCAAGCGTCGACAATTGGGAGCGTTCGCTGGCGGAGTTACGTCCGCTACGGGCGATGGTCGCAGCCGGCGGCACGCAGTCCTCCGGCGTGGCGGCAATGAGCCAGCAACCGCCGATCATCATCGTTTCCCAAACCCTCCAGAGCCGCGGCCTGGAGCAGTACCGCCGCCGCAGCACGCCGACGCCAAGTAACGGTGTTCGCGTGGAATTCGAGGAAGTCGCGTTCGACGATCTCGTGCTCTGGCTCGGAGACTTGAGCGACAATCACTCCCTGCATGTGCAGGCCGGCAGCCTGTCGGAAGGCAACGCGGAACGTGACGGCCGCATCAATGCGTCGCTGACACTGGAGCGAGGTCTTTGATTCGTCGTACCCGCGGGCT
>JAOUNK010000375.1 GCA_029881015.1 Gammaproteobacteria bacterium
CAGCAACACGCAGCTTACTCGCGCGAGGCGCCGCAGGGCTTCCATTGAACGCGTTGCGCGCCATTCGGTCAGAAACCCGATCGTTGAGTTAATCAGTATTACCGTAAAGATGGCCACGGCTTCCGCGAAGTCGGAGAACAGCAGAGCCAGTACGCCGGCCCCCACCAGCAGAACGATTACGACGCTTCTGAACTGATCGACCAGGATTGCGAGCAAGTGTCGTTGCTGCGCGACTCGAAACTGGTTACGTCCGTATTCGTGGCGGCGAGTATGGGCTACATCGTCGTCGAGGCCGCGCGTAGCATCGACTGCCAGTTCCTGCAGTACGTCGTCAACGCTCTTGCCCCAGGCCGACAACGAGCGATTCGATTGAGAAGTCACAGCCATGCTCCGAGGGAAAACATCACGCTGCCTGCTACACAGTGTACTCGCCAGGGTCAGGAAATATCGGGGCCCGCGCGCCGCTGCCACTCGCATCGATGAATCGAATCGCCCCGGCTGCTCAAGCCACCTTCTTGCCGGCCCGCTTCTTTTTACTTTTCGCTTTCCTGCGAGGTCGTACTGGCGTCGCGAAGCCCTTTGGTTTGACCGTCAGCACTGAGCAATTCAGCTCTCTCAGTGCTTTCTCGGCCGTGTTGCCAATCAGGAACCCCTGTATACCGGTCCGGGCTACGGTCCCCATTACAACAAGGTCGGCGCTGGTTTTCTTCGCCAGCCCTGCGATGACGTCCGCAGGATCGCCTTTTAGCAGATGGACCTTAGTCGCTATCTCGGCAAGATCGAATTTCTCAACAAGTTCGTGCAGCCACTTCTTGTGTGCTGCTCTCGTCTCCCTGGCAAAACAATTAACCTCGTTCGGTGTCAGGCGACTACGACCCGATCGCAAGAACGCCTCTCTCGGCACAGACCAGGCATGCACGATGTGCAACCGACTCTGTTCTTCTCTTGCGAGTGACGTCGCAAGGCTCAGAATCCGTTTATTAAGATCGTCGTTCACCTTGTCTCGAGGAGCGGGATCGACCGCCGCCAGTATTCTCAGGCATTTCTCCCGTTTGGACGCCTTGATGATCCAAACAGGGCAAGGGCACTTGCGAATGAGGTTCCAGTCGGTGCTGCCAAACAACCGGCGCCCCAGGCCGCCGCGTCCTTCCGCCGGCTTCATCAGGAGATCGTACTTGCCGGCGACTACCTCGCGGATGACCTCCAGAAACGCAATCCCGGTCATCGTCTTTAGCGTTATCCGGACGCCTTCCGCGTCAACGGCGCGCCTGAGCTTTTCGAGGCGCTGCTTCTGGTACTGACGGAATACGTCCTGTAGATCCGGCATATGGCGCTCGGGCTCGCGTTGCACGCTGACCACGGTCAGTGCCGCCTTGTTGGCCCGCGCGAAGCGAACCGCTCGAGCCAGCGCCTGGCTGTCCTCTTTTGACGAATTCGCAACGAAGAGAATTTTCCTGAAGCGTTTCATTTTGCTCTCCTCACTCCAGCCGATGGAAGCGCAGTTCCCACGCACGGTCTGCGGCGGCAGGCGAAATCCTGCTTTGGCGCAAGACCGCATCGTCTACAGCAATACATACCATTGGAGCGGGGCCAGGCAAATAGGTACTAACAGCTGTTTGCCGCTGAAGTACGCCCGCGATAATCAGCAATGTCGGCAAACACCGGCCCGAGTCCGGGTTCCCCCGCTCAGAGCTCCGACCTGACCGTCCAGAGCTCAGGGAAGAACTTGAGCTGCAGCGCTTTCTCGAGGAATGCAACGCCACTGGTGCCCCCCGTCCCTTTCCGGTAGCCGATAATACGCTCAACCGTTTTCATGTGGCTGAAACGCCACATCGCAAATTCCTGCTCGAGGTCAACGAGTTTCTCGGCGAGCTCGTAGAGATCCCAATGCTCCTCCGGGTCGGAGTAGACCCTGGCCCATGCAGCTTCGACTTTCGCGCTCGGGACGTAAGGCTTCGACCAGTCCCGATCGAGATGGCCAGGCGGAATATCCAAACCCTTTTTCGCGAGCTGGCCCACACAGAGATCGTAGAAACTCGGCGCGTGCAGGACCTTCTGCAGCCGGTCGTAGCGTCGTGGGTTTGTCCTGTGCACTTCGGCCAGCGCCGCGTTCTTGTTGCCCAGCGCGAACTCGATCTCGCGATACTGAAACGACTGGAAACCCGAGCTCTGTCCGAGGTCATCCCGAAAGGCCAGGTAATCAGCCGGCGTCATCGTCGAGAGTACGGCCCAGCTATGGCGCAACTGACCCTGGATACGCGACACCCGCGACAGCATTTTGAACACCGCGCCGAGGTTGTCGTTCTCGACCTCTCGCATCGCCGCACCGATCTCGTGGATACACAGCTTCATCCAGAGCTCCGAGGCCTGGTGGATGATGACGAACATCATCTCGTCGTGCGCGCCGGTCCGGAGATTCTGGCAGTCGAGGAGCTTGTCCAGCGACAAGTACGAGCCATAGCTCATATCCTGGTCCCAATGGATTCCCTCCTCGTCGATTGCGCGCTGGTCCAGGGGCTTGTCCTCAGTACTCATCGCATCTCCTCGCGAACCCGCTTCAGGTCTTCGGGCGTATCGATGCCCGTTCCCGGCCTGACGGCGGGTACGCCGACGGCGATCGTCATGCCGAGCGATAGTGCGCGTAGCTGTTCGAGTTGTTCGCAAACCTCAAGGTCCGACGCCGAGGCTGCAACGAAACGACGCAACACGCCACACCGGTAGGCGTAGATACCGTGATGATGCAATGCCGCGCGCGCGGCGCGCTCCTCGCTGACGGCGTCCCGGGCAAAAGGTATCGCGGCCCGGCTGAAATAAATCGCATGATGATGCCTGTCGCACACGACCTTGACGCAGTTGGGATCTCGAAAATCCTGTTGCGACAGGAATGGCGAGGCGAGCGTTGCAATATCCGCACTGCCGTCGTCCAGTAACGCCGCGCATTGATCGATGAGCTGTGGCGGCATCGTGGGCTCGTCCCCCTGCAGGTTGATCACGACTCGTCCGTCGTCCCAGTCCAGAAGATCGGCGACCTCGGCAAGGCGTTCCGTACCGGACTGGTGATGATCGCCGGTCATGCAGACCGTCGCACCGAAGCCCTCCGCTGCTTCGGCAATTCGTTCGTCATCCGTGGCAATGATCACCTCAGCCGCGCGACGCTCTACGCCAC
>JAOUNK010000374.1 GCA_029881015.1 Gammaproteobacteria bacterium
GTCCTCATTCAGGATTTCAACGATGGCCGCCGCAGGCTCCAGTCCGGCCAGCCGCGCCAGGTCGCACCCGGCTTCCGTATGGCCTGCCCGGGACAGTACGCCGCCAGGCTGTGCCATGACCGGAAAGATGTGCCCGGGCTGGCTCAGGTGTTCAGGCTGTGCATCCTCTGCCACGGCCGCCTGGATCGTCTTGGCTCGATCGTGCGCGGAAATACCCGTCGTAATTCCCTCCGCCGCCTCGATGGAGATCGTAAAGTTTGTCGCGTGGTGCTCGTCGGTATCGCTGACCATGAGTGGCAGGCGAAGCTGGTCGCAGCGCTGCCGCGTCATCGTCAGGCAAATCAGGCCGCGACCATGCGTCGCCATGTAGTTGATGTCCTCGGGACGCACCTTGGCGGCCGCCATGATGAGATCGCCTTCGTTCTCGCGATTCTCATCGTCGACCATGATGACCATCTTGCCGGCTGCAATGTCGGCAATAATGTCTTCGATGTCGCTGAACGGTGCGCTCTCCGCACTCGGGTGGATTGTCGTGTTATCAGGCATAGCCATTGGCCTTCAGGAATTCGATTGAGATGCCGTCGCCGTCCTTATCCAGCAATCGCTCCAGGTAGCGAGCGAGCAGGTCGACCTCGACGTTGACGACCGTACCGGTGGTGTAGTCGTCGATGATGGTTACTTCGGCGGTATGCGGAATAATATTCAACTCAAAGCTATTTCCCGATACCTCGTTGACGGTAAGGCTGACGCCATCGACGCAGACCGAGCCCTTCTTGGCCACGTAGCGAGCGTATTCCGCGGGAATCTCGATGCGGAGCCGGATCGAACGCGCGTCGGCCTCGCGGCTTAGCACCCTGCCTGTGCAGTCCACATGGCCGCTCACGAGGTGGCCGCCCAGGCGCTCACCAAGGCTGATCGCAGGCTCGAGATTGACCGGGGAGCCAACCGCGAGCCCCCCGAGCCCCGTGACCTTGAGTGTTTCCACGGAAACGTCTGTATCGAACCCATCGACGTGCAATGCCACCGCTGTCAGGCAGACGCCGTTGACGGCAATGCTTTCGCCCGCTTCGTAGTCCGACCACGGCAAGCCGTCCGAGCGCACACACAACCGGACATCTCCGCCGCGTTTCTCCATGGCACTGACCGTGCCCTTGGCCTTTATGATTCCCGTAAACATCAGTTCGTGATTCTTGCCGTTATTCTGGTATCGGAACCTATACGCCGTACGTCCCGAATGTCGAGCGTCCTGCGATCTGCCAGCGCGTTCCAGGTCGGTGTATTGAACATGCGGCGCGTATTGGACCCCATTATGTGTGGTGATTGATAAATCACAAGCTCATCGACCAGGCCCTTGTCGAGCATGTAACCCGTCAGCACTGGCCCCGCCTCAACCAGCACCTCATTGATTTCGCGCTCACCCAGCTCCGCGAGGACCTCGAAGACGTTGACCACGGCACCGTGTGCGCCAAATTCCCGCACTTCGGCCCCGGCCGATTCGAGCGCTGTCGCGTCGTGTTCCCCGGTACAACAGACCAGGGTCGCGCCGGGTAATGCCAGCATCCTTGCGCTGGCCGGCGTGCGCAGGCGGCTGTCCAGCACCACGCGCAACGGCTGCAGGCCCTGCGTGTCGATATCCCGCGCCCGTACGTTAAGTGACGGGTCATCGGCGAGTACGGTACCCACGCCTGTCAGCACCGCGCCCGCTCGCGCCCTCTGCTTCTGCACGTCGTGGCGGGCCTCCGGCCCGGTGATCCACCGGCTTTCGCCGCTGGCCATCGCGATCGCACCATCGAGGCTGGCCGCAATCTTCAAACGTACCTGCGGCTTACCGTTGCTGACGCGACCGAGAAATCCGGCGTTGAGTGACTCAGCCGCGGCTTGCATCAGGCCGACGTCCGTCACAATACCCGCCTCCCGCAGCCTGGCAAGGCCACGCCCGGACACATCGTCGAACGGATCCTGCATGGCCGCGACGACGCGGCCGACGCCGGCATCGATCAGCGCGTCTGCGCAAGGCGGTGTCTTGCCGGAATGCGCACAGGGCTCCAGGGTGACGTAGGCGGTCGCACCCCTGGCTTTTTCGCCGGCAACGCGTAATGCGTTGATCTCCGCATGCGCCTCGCCGGCTTTCCGATGCCAGCCTTCGCCGACGACCTCGCCATCCCTGACCAGTACACAGCCCACCATCGGGTTCGGGTGTGCGGTGTATGCACCGCGCGCCGCAAGCTGAAGCGCGCGCGCCATGTGGGCGCAATCGCTGGTGGAGAACATGGTCAGGTCTTCTTCTTGCCAAGCAGTTCGGGAAGCAACGACATCTGTTCGCGACTGGCCGCCGTTTCAGAAATTCGCTGGAGGCGCTTGATCTCGTCCTCGAACTCGGTGATGTCCTGGAAGCGGCGGTATACCGACGCGAAACGCACGTACGCAACCTCATCGAGCGCGCGCAGTTCTTCCATGACGAGATCACCGACCAGGCGGGACGGTACTTCGCGTTCTCCCATGGTCCTGAGCTTGTGAATAAGGTGGCCGACAGCCTGCTCGAGTTCCTCGCTCGGGACAGGACGTTTTTCGAGCGCGCGCACCATGCTGTTGCGCAGCTTGTCCTCGTCGAAGGGTTGTCGGCTGTTATCCGACTTGACGATGCGTGGCATGACGAGTTCCGCGCTCTCAAACGTTGTGAAGCGTTCGTTGCATGCCATGCATTGTCTGCGCCTGCGAATCTGCCGACCCTCGCCCGCGAGGCGCGAGTCTATGACCTTGGTTTCATCGTGGGCACAAAACGGACAGTGCATGCGCTGCTAACGATCGATCAGCCGTAAACAGGAAATTTCGCACAGAGCTCGAGTACCTGCTGGCGGACGCGGTCGATCGTCTCCTCGTTTTCAAGATCGTCCAGTATATCTGCTATCCAGCCCGTGAGCTGACGCGTTTCCTCGACGCCGAAGCCGCGCGTTGTGATCGCAGGCGTGCCGAGTCTCAGGCCGCTGGTCACGAACGGGGACTGCGGATCGTTGGGAACGGAGTTCTTGTTGACGGTGATGTAGGCACGCCCCAACGCGGCATCCGCTGCCTTGCCGGTGAGGCCCTTGTTGATCAGACTGACGAGCATCAGGTGATTCTCGGTGCCGCCGGAGACAATAGGGTAGCCGCGTTCGTTGAGGACGGC
>JAOUNK010000064.1 GCA_029881015.1 Gammaproteobacteria bacterium
GGTTCGTGCGACGCGGGCGCAGGCCGATCGGGAGCTGTACCGGGCGGCCATCCAGGCCATTGTCCGCGGCCAAACGAACCTCGAGGTCATCGAAGCGGCCGTTGACGACCTCGTCGTCGAGGGCGGCCGCGCGGTCGGTGTCGTCACCCACGCCGGAGCGATACACCGCTCCCGGACCGTGGTACTGACCGCCGGTACGTTTCTCGGCGGTCGCATCCTCATCGGCAGGACGGAAAAGGCCGGCGGGAGGATTGGCGATGAGCCGTCGAACAGGCTGGCGTCGCGCCTGCGTGAGCTGCCGTTCAATGTCGCCCGGCTGAAAACCGGAACGCCGCCGCGGCTCGACGGCAAGACGCTCAACTACGCACTCATGCAGGAGCAGCCCGGCGACGACCCGGTGCCCGTGTTTTCGTTCATCGGCGAGCGGCGGCAGCACCCGCAACAGGTCTCCTGCTTCATCACCAAGACAACCGAACGGACACACGACATCATCCGTGGTTCGCTGGATGAATCCCCCATGTACTCGGGCCTGATCGAGGGCGTCGGTCCGCGTTACTGCCCGTCCATCGAGGACAAGGTCGTGCGTTTCGCCGACAAGTCCTCGCACCAGATCTTCGTCGAGCCGGAAGGGCTGACGACCGACATCGTTTATCCGAACGGCATCTCGACCAGCCTGCCCGCCGCCACGCAGGAGCGCTTCGTGCATTCTATCGTCGGTTTCGAAAAGGCCGTGATCACGCAGCCGGGTTACGCGATCGAGTACGACTATTTCGACCCGCGCGACCTCAGGCCGACGCTCGAAACCAAGCACCTGCAGGGGCTGTATTTCGCCGGGCAGATCAACGGCACGACCGGCTACGAGGAGGCGGGCGCCCAGGGATTGCTGGCCGGCGTGAATGCCGCGCGCAACGCGCACGAACTGGACGAGTGGTTCCCCGAACGGCACGAGGCTTACCTGGGCGTGCTCATCGACGACCTGCTGACGCGCGGGGTGTCCGAGCCGTACCGCATGTTTACGAGCCGTGCCGAATACCGCCTGCTGCTGCGCGAGGACAACGCGGACCTCAGGCTGACGCCGCGCGGTCGCGAGCTGGGCCTTGTGGACGACGGCCGCTGGAGCGCGTTCGAAGCCAAGCGCGAGGGCGTCGAGCGGGAACACGCGCGCCTCGAAAACATCGTCGTCAAGACCGCGGGTGTCAGGGCGAATGCCTTGTTGAAGCGACCCGGGCAGCGCTATGCCGATATCGTCGGCCTGCCCGGCGTGGGCACGAGCGAGGCGCTCGCGACGATGAGCGACGAACAGCGCGAGCAGGTCGAGCTGCAGCTCGAGGTGCAGGCGAAGTACGCCGGCTACATCGATCGCCAGGAACGCGAAATCGAGAAACACGCCCGGCAGGAGTCGCTGCGGCTGCCGGAAGACATCGACTATACGAACGTCGACGGCCTGTCCAACGAGGCGCGGCAGAAGCTGGTTGCAGCGCGGCCAGCGACGCTCGGCCAGGCCTCCCGCCTCGAGGGCATGACGCCGTCGGCGGTCTCGCTGATCCTGATTCATCTGAAGAAACGGCAGCTGAAGATCAGCGCCTAGCGCCCGCCGGCACACGGGATGCGCATGGGCAATGCGGCCCAGAAACAGCCCGGGCCCTGCCAAAAGTTGAGACGTGCCCCGAAGAAAGCTGGCCGCACTCAGGTATGCTTTGCGTATGAAAACGCTACGAGCTCTTGGCCTCCTGATCGCGCTTGCTGTCGGCGCAGCCTGCGGCGGCGAAGACCCGGCCGGCCCGCCCGGTACGCTGCAGCGCGGCCTCTCGAGCGATCCTGAAACGCTCGACCAGCACAAAGCGCGCAGCATCCAGGCCGCCGACGTCATTCGTGACCTTGGCGAAGGCCTGGTCGGCTACTCGGCGACGGGGGAGCTCATCCCGGCTGCGGCGGAGCGCTGGGAGGTGTCCAAGGAAGGCCTCAAGTACACGTTTTACCTGCGCGAGGGCCTGCGCTGGTCGAACGGCGAGGCGCTGACGGCCGATCATTTCGTGGCCGGCATGCGCCGGCTGGTCGATCCGTCGACCGCGGCCTTCTACGCGGCCATGCTCGCCGACCTCGAGAACGCGGCGGGCATTACGTCCGGGGACATACCGGTTTCCATGCTGGGCGTCGAGGCGCCGGATGACAGGACCGTGGTCCTGCGCCTCGTGCAACAGACGCCCTACCTGGTCAGCCTGCTGACGCACCCGAGCACCTTTCCGATACACCCCGAAACGCTCGCCGAGCACGGCGATGGTTTCGCGCGGCCCGGCAAGCTCGTGTCCAACGGCGCGTACACGCTCGACGCCTGGGTCCCGGGCTCGGCGATCTCGCTCAAGCGCAACGAGCACTACTGGAACAACGCGGCGACGGCGATCGATGCGGTGAACTATCACGTGATGGTGCAGGACAACTCGGAGCTCAACCGTTACCGCGCCGGCGAGCTGCACGTAACGAGCACGGTGCCGCCGGACAGCTTCGCGCAGATACGCAAAGACTACGGCGAGCAGTTGCGTGTTGCGCCGTATCTCGGCGTGGTTTACTTCGGGTACAACCTGACCAAGCCGCCATTCAAAGACAACGCGGCATTGCGCCAGGCGCTGTCCATGGCGGTCGATCGCGAACAGATCGCCCTCCGGGTAACGGGTCGCGGCGAAGCGCCGGCCTATAGCTGGGTACCGCAAGGCGTGAACAATTACGAACCCCCGCTATCGGGCTTCGCCGCGCTCGGCAAAGAAGAGCGCGAGCAGGTTGCTCGCCGCCTCTACAAAGAGGCGGGGTATGGACCGGACAAGCCTTTGCGCATCGAGTTGCGTTACAACACCAACGACACAAACAGAAAGATCGCGGTCGCCGTGCAGTCGATGTGGCGCGAAATCCTGGGCGTGGAGGCAACCCTGGTCAACGAAGAATTCCAGGTATTGCTTGCCAACATGAAGGATGCGGAGATCACGCAGGTCTTTCGTTCGAGCTGGACGGGCGACTACAACGACGCGCACACGTTCCTGAGCGTGCTGCAAAGCGGCAGCGCCGCGAATATGCCGCGCTACACAAGCGAGGAGTTCGATTCGCTGATGGCGCTCGCCGCCAGGCAGGTGGACCTGGAGCAGCGCAAGCTGTACCTCGAGGAAGCCGAGCGCGTCATGCTTGCCGACTACCCGGTCATTCCCCTCTACTTTTTCGTCTCGAAGCATCTCGTCAGCCCCCAAATCGAGGGCTGGGGAGACAATGTTCTTGATTACCATTACTCTCAGCAGCTGAGTTTCAAAGCGGCCCAATAGCCCCGGATCGAAAACTTGCTGCGATACACGTTGCTCCGCATCCTGGGAGCGATACCGACACTGTTGTTGGTCATTGCCCTCGCGTTCCTGATGGTGCATGCCGCACCGGGCGGGCCGTTTGACGACGAACGCGTGTTGCCCGCGGACATCGAAGCCAATATCCAGGCCCACTATCACCTTGACGAGCCGCTCCCGCAGCAGTTCCTGCGCTACCTGTCCGGGCTTTTGCGCGGCGACCTCGGCCCGTCGTATCGCTACCACGGTCGCTCGGTCGGCAGCCTGATCGGGGAGGCCTTCCCGTATTCCCTGCAGCTCGGTGCCATGGCCATGGCGCTGGCGCTCGTCATCGGCATCGGTGCGGGCACCGCCGCCGCATTGCGGCAGGGCACGGTGTTCGACAAGGTCGTGATGGGCTTCGCGATGACCGGCATCTCCATCCCCGTTTTCGTGATTGCACCGGCGCTGGTCCTGCTGCTCGCCGTGAAGTTGCAGTGGTTGCCTGCGGGATGGAGCGGCGTGACCGGCATGAGCCGCTATGTCCTTCCGGTTACCACCCTCGCCTTGCCGCAGATCGCTTACATCGCGCGGCTCACGCGCGCGAGCATGATGGACGTGTTGAGCCGCGACTTTATCCGTACGGCGTACGCCCAGGGCCTGGGTACCGCCACCGTGGTTCGTGTGCACGCAATGAAGCCGGCAATGTTGCCCGTGCTGTCCTACATGGGTCCGGCGATTGCCGCGATCCTGACAGGCTCTGTCGTTGTCGAACAGATCTTCGCCATTCCGGGGCTGGGCGAGTCGTTCGTGCGCGGGGCGCTGAACCGCGACTACACCCTGGTGCTCGGCATCGTAGTCTTTTACGCATCACTGATCGTGTTCCTGAACCTGCTTGTCGACATTCTCTATGGCGCGATCGATCCGCGAGTTCGTTACCGATGAGCGGCAACCGCAGCATCCGCATTACCGGCAGCCTCCTGCTGACCGTCGCCATCGTCGCGCTGGTCGGACCATGGGCCAGCCCGTACGACTACGCGACCACGAACCTCGAGAACATACTGGCGGCGCCGTCGCTTCGTGACATGCACCTCTTCGGTACGGATGACCTCGGGCGCGACCTGTTCGTGCGCACGATGCTGGGAATTCGCGTGACCCTGCTCGTCGCCATCGTTGCGAGCCTGGTCAGCCTGGTCATCGGCGTCACCTACGGCGCGCTGGCGGGCTTTGTCGGCGGGCGCGTGGATGCGGCAATGATGCGGCTCGTCGATACCCTGTATGCGCTGCCGTTTATCTTCTTCGTGATCCTGCTGATGGTCGCTTTCGAGCGGAACTTCCTGCTGATCTTTGTCGCCATCGGGGCGATCAACTGGCTCGACATGGCGCGTATCGTCCGGGGGCAGACGCTGAGCCTGCGCGAGCGCGAGTTCGTCGAGGCCGCGCGGCTGACCGGCGTAAGCACGCTGCGTATCGTATTTCGTCACATTGCCCCCAACCTGGTGGGCATCGTGGTCGTGTACGTCACGCTCACGATTCCGCAGGCGATCCTGGTCGAATCTTTCCTGAGCTACCTCGGGCTCGGTGTGCAGGAACCGCAGACCTCCCTCGGCGCGCTCGTCGACGCGGGCGTCAAACACATGGAAGGCGCACCCTGGGTGTTGCTCGTGCCCGCATCGCTCCTGGCCCTGACGCTGCTTTGCTTCAACTTCCTGGGCGACGGACTCCGGGATCTTTTTGACGCGAGGCACACGTCGTGAGCCTGCTCGATGTGCAGGGCCTGACGATTCGTTACGGCGAAGAAGCGGTTGTCGACGGCGTCGACCTGTACATCGAGCGCGGTGAGTCGGTCGGTCTTGTCGGCGAGTCGGGTTCCGGCAAGACGCAATCGGCGCTTGCGATCCTCGGCCTCCTGCCAAAGCACGCGCTGATCAGCGGCAGCATCGAGTTTGACGGGCAACAGATTCTCGGGGCGAGCGATGCGGTCCTCAACACATTGCGCGCACGCCGCATCGGTGTCGTGTTCCAGGACCCGATGCAGGCGCTGAACCCCTACCTGCGCATCGGCACCCAGTTGCGGCAAATACCCCTCGCTCATGGACTCGCAAACAAGAAGGATGTCGATGCCCGGGTGATCGAGATGCTGGCCAGCGTCGGCCTGCCCGACCCGGAGCGGCAGTCGCGCGCCTATCCGCACGAGTTGTCGGGCGGCATGCGGCAACGCGTCGTGCTGGCCTCGGCGCTCATCGCCGAACCGGACCTCCTGATCGCGGACGAGCCGACGACGGCACTGGACGTGACCGTGCAGGCACAGATTCTCGACCTGCTCGAGGATCTCCGGGACAACACGGCCCTGCTGCTGATCACCCACGACCTGGGCATCATCGCGGGCTACTGCGAGCACACGGTGGTGCTCGACGGGGGCCGGCTCGTCGAGCAGGGGCCGACAACGTCGGTCTTCGCGGCGCCAGGCCACGCGCACACCAGGCAGCTCCTGGCCGCGGCGCCGCGCGTGGATCGCGGTGAGGTGCCGGTCGCCGCCAAGGGCAGCACGATCCTGAGTGTCGGCGATGCGGAGGTCCAGTACCGGGATCTGACGGCGGTCAGGGGCGTCAGCTTCTCGCTCCGGCGAGGCGAGACGGTCGCCATCGTCGGCGAATCGGGTTCCGGCAAATCAAGCCTCGTGCGCGCCATGCTGGGCCTGGTGCCGATGTCGTCCGGGCGCGTGGTGTATGCGGGTGCGCCCCTCGACGAGACCGTGGAGCGTCGTGCGAAGTCCGCGCGACGCGACCTGCAGCTTGTATTCCAGGATCCGGCGAGTGCCCTGAACCCACAAATGCGCGTGCTGGCGATCGTCGAGGAGCCGCTGCGCGTGCATGAGCCGCAGCTGGGTGCGACCGAAAGACGACAGCGCGTTGTAGCCATGCTGGACGACGTCGGGTTGGGCGAGAAATACCTGCGCCGCTTCCCGCACGAACTGTCAGGCGGACAGGCGCAGCGTGTCGCAATCGCGCGTGCGCTGATACTCGCGCCCAAGGTGCTGGTCTGCGACGAGGCGCTCGCCGCGCTCGACGGGTCGGTACGCAAGCAGGTGCTCGAGATGCTGCGCAGCGTGCAGGAGGACACTGGCCTGTCGATCGTCTTTATCTCGCACGACCTGGCGGTGGTGCGCAGCATCAGTCATCGCGTGCTCGTGATGTATCTCGGCAGGCTGGTGGAAGCGGCTGACGCCAAAACGTTGTTCGCGTCGCCAAGGCATCCGTACACGCGGGCACTGCTCGATTCGATCCCGGTACCGGATCCGGTGGTCAGGCCGAAGCGCGCGCCGCTGCGCGGCGAGGTGCCATCGCCGGTCAACCCGCCGGCCGGTTGCGTGTTCCACCCGCGCTGCGCCCGCGCCGGGGACGGCTGCAACTCAAAAGCGCCTGTCCTGCGAGATATTGCCGGCACACGCGTCGCGTGCCACTACCCGGAGAGCTAGCGCATCCCGCCGAACGGAATCGGGATCGGCGCACCGTTGACCGTCAGCAGGCCTTTTCTCATCTCTGCCTTCAGCTCGTAGGTGTCGCCGCGTTTGACGAGGTAGCCGCCGCCGATGATCATGGCCGCACCCGGCTGCTCCTCGAGCAGCAGCTGCATGACCGCGTCGGAAATGGCGATGTCGATGCTGGCCTCGGTCGTCATGAGCAATGACGTCCAGGCGAAGTCCGCCGGATCTCTCGCTGCGAAACTGAAGTTTGCCCGGGAGGTAATCGTGCCTTCCGGCAGAGTGAAGTCGAAGCGCTCGAGATTCATCTCGAAGCCGGACGCGAATAGTCCCAGGAGGTCTTTTTCAGCCGCTTCATAAAGCGCCATCGGGTCCTGCGCCGACTTCGCCCTTTCCGCGCTTTGCTGCACCCGGCCGAGCAACTCGGCATCGGCGCCAAGCAGTTCGAACACCATATCGATCTTCATGTCGCCAGCCCGGGGGAGGTTCTGCATGACCGTGTTCATGGTCGCGATGGCATTGACCTCGTCGCCGTCGAGCTGCGTGTTTCCCGTGAGGGACATGGACGGCATGACGATGAGATCGACACTGTCGATTGTCACCGACAGGTCGCCAAGCTCGACGTGAACGTCGCCCACGACAATGCCATGCCGCGTCGGCTGCTCGTCGCCAGCGAAGGTCAGCATGCCGAGGGTGACGACCTCCGACCCGTCGTCCAGGGACAACGACTTCACGGTGCCACGAAACTGCGCCTCGCCGTTCTTCGGGTCTGTTTTCACCTCGATCTCGGTCGGCCCCCAGGAGGCACGTGTATCACCGTCGCTGTGTGAACCGGGCTCAAGGATGTAGTTCGACAACAATTCGCCGGCGAGGCCGACCTTGCTGTAGATGGTACCCGGGATGTCGATAAGCTCGCCGTCCTCGAACTCGAGCTGCAAGGTGGACACGGCGCTGCCCAGGCCGGGTTCGAGGGAGCCGCGCTCCCGCGACATCGAGGACACAGGAATCAGGCCGTGATCGAGCCTCGTGTTGATGACCAGGACAGGCAGCTCGTCATCGGACTCGATGGGGCCGGCAAGCGTTACAAGCGCCGACTTCAGGTCGCCGTCGCGCAGCTCCACGCGGTGCGTTCCCTCGGAAGAAAACCAGCCGCGCGAGAAGTTCTCGGACGTTACCCGGACCTCGCCGCTCTCCTGCGCTGCCCAGGCCAGGCTTTCGTCCATCGACCTTTCTGCCAGTCGACCCACGATGGCGGGCGAAATCAGCACAACGAGCGCCAGCAGAACCAGTACAGCAACAACACCCTTTTTCACAGCGAATCCTTGTCAAATCAGTAACAGGAGTCACGATGCCAGCATGCGCGTACCTGCACAAGCCTGCATGAACGCTAGAAATCGGGGCCGAGTGTCACTACCATAGCGGCCTCATCAGCGACCTCGGCCCGTGCCGGGGTTTGGACCAAACGCCACATCAAGTGATTACGAACATGAAGATCGTCGCTAGCGCAACGGCGCTGCTCCTGGCAGCCACCCTTCTTGCCCAGCCCGCATTCGCCGAAGGCGATGCCGCCGCCGGCAAGGAACTCGGATATACCTGCCTTGGGTGCCACGGCATCGAGGGCTATCGCAATGCCTACCCGTCTTACCGCGTTCCCAAACTCGGCGGCCAGAAGGCGGGGTACCTGGAGATCGCCCTGAAAGGCTATCGTGACGGCACGCGCCAGCATCCAACGATGGCCGCGCAGGCAACGAGCCTGACCGACCAGGAGATCCAGGACGTCTCGGCCTACCTCGCGAGTATCGGCGGTGACTCGGTCGCGGCCGGCGGCACGCAGGGCACGTCGTTCGACAAGGCCGCGGCCTGCACGGCCTGCCACGGCCAGAACGGCATCAGCGTCAATGCGGCGTGGCCGACGCTTGCCGGCCAGCACGAGGACTACCTGTTCAACGCGCTGAACCAGTATCGCGACGGCACGCGCAAGGACCCGGTCATGAGCGCACAGGCCGCGCTGATTGCCGAAGAAGACGTTGCGAAGCTCGCGCGGTACTACTCGCGCCTCGAGGGCCTGGAGACGACCAGGCCTGAGTAGTCGCGCCCGCATAACCGAGCTCGACGATGGCATCGTTGCCATCGATACCGAGTACTTCCGGCCGTTACAGGACGCGAGTCACCTCATCGTCGAGGGTGGTCGGGGCGCGTTTGTCGATACCGGCACGAACGACAGCGTCCCGCATTTGCTCGACGGGCTGCGTCAGCGGGATCTTGACCCCGGCGATGTCGATTTCGTTTTCCTGACGCACATTCACCTTGACCATGCCGGCGGTGCCGGCTTGCTCATGCAGCACCTGCCAAACGCGCACTGCATCGTGCACCCGCGCGGTGCGCCGCACATGGTGAATCCCGAAAGGCTGATCGCCGGGACCATCGGCGTTTACGGCGAGCGGCGCACGCGTGAGATGTACGGTGACATCGTCCCGATCCCTGAGCACCGCATCACCGTTGCAGAGGACGAAGCCTGGTTCGATTTCAATGGCCGGGCCATGCAGGCCCTGCACACCGAGGGGCATGCGCGGCATCACTACGTCCTCAACGACCCGTCCTCGCGCGGTGTATTCACGGGCGACAGTTTCGGCATCTCCTACCGCGAGTGCGACACGGTCAACGGCGAGTTCATCTACCCGACAACGACACCGGCGAGCTTCGATCCCGAGGAAGCGCACAAGTCGGTGGATCGCATCATGGGGTGCGACCCCGAGCAGCTCTATCTCACCCACTACAGCCGCGTGCAGGACCTCGATCGGCTTGCTGCCGACATGCATGCCGGAATCGATGCCTACGTCGAGATCGCGCTCGCGCACCAGGCGGAACGGAATCGTGGCGAGCGCATCCAACAGGCAATGGATGATTACCTGAGCGAACGCCTCCTTGCACACGGCTTCAGGGGTGATCGTGACGCGATGTGGTCCATACTCGAGATCGATATCGTTCTGAATGCCCAGGGCCTGGTGTCATGGCTAGAGCGGCTGGAGAAGCACAATGGATAAGTTTCGCGCATACCGTATCGATGAGCAGGACGGGAAGATCGTCGCCGGGTTCCAGATGTTGGACATAGAGGACCTGACGGCTGGCAATGTCGTTGTGCGCGTGACGCACTCGACGATCAACTACAAGGACGCGCTGGCGGCAACCGGTAAAGGGCGCATCCTGAGGCGCTATCCGCTGAACGGCGGCATCGACCTGGCCGGCGTTATCGTCAGCTCCGGGGACACGGAGTTTCCGCCGGGCACCAACGTGCTGGTGAACGGTTGCGGTCTGTCCGAAACGATCGACGGTGGCTACTCCGAGTACGCGCGCATCGACAGCAGCTGCATCGTCGCCGTCCCCGACGGCATGACCTGCGCGGAGGCCATGCAGATCGGCACGGCCGGTTACACGGCGGCACTGGCCATCCACCGTATGGAGCAGAACGGGCAGGCGCCGGGCCAGGGCCCCGTGGTGGTCACCGGCGCGACGGGCGGCGTTGGCAGTATCGCCATCGACATGCTTGCCGGCCTTGGCTACGAGGTCGCGGCAGTGACCGGTAAGGCGTCGGAGGAAGACTACCTGCGCAAGATCGGGGCACAACAGATCCTGTTGCGCGACGCTATCGACTTTGGCAAGCGCCCCATGGAAAAAGCGCTGTGGGCCGGGGCGATCGACAACCTCGGCGGCGACTACCTCGCCTGGCTGACCCGCACCATGAAATACGGCGGCAACATCGCGAGCATCGGTCTTGCCGCAAGCCACGAACTCAATACAACGGTGATGCCGTTCATCCTGCGAGCCGTGTGCCTGCTCGGCATCAACTCGGTCGAGACGCCGCCCGACCTGAGGCGCGCCGTCTGGGGGCGGATTGGCGGCGACCTCAAACCGCGACACCTCGATACGATCGGCAACCGCAGGATTGCCTTCGATGATCTGCCCGCGGCGTTCCAGGCGTACATCGACGGCACGGTGACGGGACGCACGGTCGTCGAAATATCGACCGACCCATAAGCCGATGGCCCTGCGACGGCTACTGAGGATCCTGCCCGGCGGCGCGCTCGTGCTGCTGGCAGCACACGCGGCGCTGGCCGACGATGTCGACCGGCGCGTGCTGAACAACGGCAACCTGGTGCTCGAGGACATCCCCGAAATCCCGCATGCCATCCGTTTCGAGCTGTATCGGTGGGAGGACGTTCGCTCGGCTGCATTTCGGGACTGGTCGGCCAACGGCAAAAAGATCTACGTGTCGACCGGTTTCGGTAGCGTCGACTCACTGCACAGGGTCAGGATGCCCGGCGGAGCGCGTCACCAGCTCACGTTTTACCGGGAGCCGATCAGGGAAATCGTACGCCGCCCTGGCGCGGACCAGGTCCTGTTTTCGCGTGACGCTAATGGCAGCGAGTTTGCGCAGGTCTTCCTGTTCGACGTGGAAAGCGGCGAGGCGACCATGCTGACAGACGGCAAGTCGCGCAACGGTGCGGCGGTCTGGGACCGGCGCGGTGCGCGCATCGCCTACAAGAGTACGCGCCGCGACGATGTGGCCAACGATATCTGGATCCTGAACCCCGACAAGCCTGAGCAGGCCGAGATCGCCGTCGAGACCAGTGACGGCTTTCTCTGGGAGCCCGTGGAGTTCTCGCGAACCGGCGAGCAGTTGCTGGTGCGCAACGAGGTCAGCGTCACGGATGTCCGGACGGTGCTCATCGACCTGGATTCCGGGGCCGTGAGCCGGTTGGCCGGCGGCGACGCAGCGCCAAGCCACAACGAGCCGGTCGCATTCGATGACGACGGCGATGGATTCTGGCTGATTACCGACCAGGGCAGCGAATTCAGGCGGCTGGCCTGGCAAGCGCTGGAGCCGGGAGCGCGCCCCGAGGTCGTAACGGCGGATATCCACTGGGACATCAAAAGCGTCGTCATCAGCGAGGACCGCACGCGCATGGCGTTTGTTGCCAATGAGAACGGCAACTCGCGTGTCTACCTGATGGACCCCGCAACCCGCGAGTACCGACTGGTCGACAAGCTGCCGACGGGCATCGTCCTTGGGCTGCGTTTCAGCCCGGACGGCAGGAAGCTTGGCATG
>JAOUNK010000065.1 GCA_029881015.1 Gammaproteobacteria bacterium
TTTCCACTGAAGAAGATCGAGGACGAGCAGCACCGCAATGCTGACCGCAATACCAGCCAATAAACGAACAATTTTCACTGCGTTCTCGGACATGCTGCCTAACGTTAATTCGTTGCCCGAAAACGGGATGAAACTGTTTCTAGAGCGCAGATAGGGAGCTTTTGATGCCCCTGGAGACCCCGAATACTAAAGCGTGATGGTTGGTTAGCTTGCATGGTGGTAGAAGGAGAAATTGCGTGGCCAGGAAGCTCGTGGATGCAATATCTGATGTCTGCAGAACCGAACATTACGCGTACCGTACCGAAGAAACCTACCTGAAGTGGATCAAGCGCTTCATTGCCTTTCATGGTAACAAACATCCGCGCGAAATGGGTGCGGATGAAGCGCAGGATTTCCTGACGCACCTCGCCGTGCAACGCAAGGTTTCGGCCTCCTCGCAGAACCAGGCCCTGAGTGCAATTCTGTTTCTCTACAAGAAGGTGCTCGACATCGAGCTGCCGTGGATGGTCGATGTCGTTCGCGCCAAGCGCTCGCGCCGTGTGCCCGTCGTGCTGACCAGGGCGGAGGTGCAGAAAGTACTGGCGTGCATGAGTGGCAACGCCTGGCTCATGGCCAGCCTGTGCTACGGAAGCGGCCTGCGCCTCGTGGAGTGCCTGCGCCTGCGCATCAAGGACGTCGACTTCGAGTACCTGCAGATCACGGTTCGAGACGGCAAGGGATCGAAAGATCGAGTGACGGTCCTTCCGGAGCAGCTCATCCCCGCCATTGAACGCCAAATGGACGATGTTCGTCGGCTCATGGAAAAGGACATCGCGCTGGGCAGGAACGGCGTGTCCTTACCCGGCGCTATTGACCGGAAGATCAGGAACGCATCGCATTCCTGGCCGTGGCAGTACCTCTTCCCGTCGTCGAAGAGGCCGGTATCAACAAGCGCGCGACGACGCATACGTTCCGCCACTCCTTCGCAACGCATCTGCTCGAAAGAGGCTGCGACATTCGCACCGTTCAGGAACTGCTCGGCCACTCCGACCTCAAGACCACGCAGATCTACACGCACATCCTGAAGCGCGGCGGCAACGCAGTGCGCAGCCCTCTCGATCTCTAGGCCGTCCGCGCCAAGCGCAGCAGGCGGCGCTTCGCCGACGACAACAGGACTCGCGAATACAGCCGGTGAAATCCCAGCAACAGGCCGAAGCTCTTGGCCAGCCGCTCTTCCTGCGTTTCGGGATCCTGCTCCTTCACGACCGCCGATCCGAAATAGAGCCGGGTTGAGTGACCCGAAACCTTCGTCATCAGCCACGACCGGGTGCGGCCGCGAAAATCGGACAACAGGATCTGGTCTTCCTGTCTTGCCTCTACAAGCCAGGCCGCAAATCGATCGACCTTTCCGGCGGCAAGCAGGCTGGCGTCCTCGTCGCTGGATGGCTTCGCGACCGCCCACCTGAGGATTAGTCGCTCTGTCTTGAAGGGAAGCGTCGTGTAGAACGCCTGGATGTATTCGGCCTGTGAGACCGCTCGTTCGATATCGACGAAATAGCAGTCCGTGTAGTCGCCGCTCTCCCGGTATCGCTGCAACAAGGCGTTCTCCGGCAACTCGCTGCTTTCAACCGAGAGCACGGCCTATGCCTTGCGGCCGAGTTCGATGAGTTCGTCGAAGGAGGGTTGTTCCTGGTAGACCGGCACGTCGTCCACGATGACCAGCCAGGGCTGCGCGCTGCGATACCACATGTGCGCTATCGGGCGAAGCCCCGACGTGTCGTCCAGCGTCCCGGGCTTGATCGCGATGATGCCCTCGTAGCCGGGCGAGCTGAACCAGATGGCCACGCCGCACGTCGCGCAGTGGTGGCGATGCATGCGATTCTTGCTCGCGGTGAAGTCGTTAATCTGAACCTCGCCCTGCGTGACCTCTATGTCGGAACGATTCAGCACCATCGACAGCCCGAAGGCAGAGCCGGAAAGCGTCTGGCAATCGGTGCAGTGACAGGCATGCACGCTGATCGGCTTAGCCAGCACTTTGTACCGGACGGCGCCGCACGCACAGCCTCCGACTAACGGGTATTCCTGTTCCACTACGACACCTTAGGGCGCCCGGCCTCAGACCTCAAGAAATCTCGCGATGCCCTTGGCCGCTTCCCGACCCTCGTGCACGGCGGTCACGACGAGGTCGGAGCCGCGCACCATGTCGCCGCCCGCGAAGACCTTCGGGTTGCTGGTCTGGTAGGGAACGACACCCATCGATTTGACGAGCACGCGACCGCTGTCGAGCGTATCGATGGAGAAATCCCTGAACCACGCCGGCGGGTCGGGTCGGAAGCCGAAAGCGATGACGACGGCGTCGGCCGGGAGGACTGTTTCCGTTCCCGGTATCGGCTCGGGACGACGCCGGCCGTCAGACCCCGGCGCCCCGAGTTTCGTCTCGATGACGCGTACGCCTGTCACCCTGTCGTCGCCCAGGATCTCGAGCGGCTGGCGATTGAACAGGAACGTCACGCCCTCTTCCTTGCTGTTCGCTACCTCGCGGCGCGAGCCCGGCATATTCTCTTCGTCGCGACGGTACGCGCAGGTCACGCTGGCCGCACCCTGGCGAATCGCCGTGCGATTGCAGTCCATGCCCGTGTCCCCGCCACCGAGCACCACGACGTTCCTGCCTTCGAGATCGATATACGGCGCATCGGCCTCGTCGTGGCCGAGTTCGCGGTACGCGTTGCCGACAAGGTAGGGCAATGCGTCGTAGACGCCCGGCAGGTCTTCACCCTCGAATCCGCCGGTGACGTACTCGTAGGTGCCCATACCGAGGAACACGGCGTCGAACTCGTCGAGCAATTCCTGGAACGGCTTGTCCTCGCCGATGCGTGTGTTCAGCACGAACTGCACGCCCATCCCTTCGAGGATCTCGCGGCGCTGGCGCACAACGTGCTTCTCGAGCTTGAACGGCGGTATACCGTAGGTCAGCAAGCCGCCAATCTCGGGGTACGCGTCGAACACCACCGAGCGAATGCCGTTGCGTGCCAGCACGTCGGCCGCACTGAGCCCGGCCGGCCCTGCGCCGACGATCGCCACGCGTTTGCCCGTGTCCGAAACGTGTGACATGTCCGGGCGCCAGCCCTGGCTGACGGCTTCGTCCGTGATGTACTTCTCGATGCTGCCGATCGTCACGGCGCCGTTGGCGTCATGCAGCGTGCAGGCACCTTCGCAGAGGCGATCCTGCGGGCAGACGCGCCCGCAGATCTCCGGCAGCGAATTCGTCTGGTGTGACAGCTCGGCGGCTTCGAACAACTTGCCTTCCTCGATGAGCTTCAGCCAGTTCGGAATGTAGTTGTGCACGGGGCACTGCCACTCGCAGTACGGGTTGCCGCAGTCGAGACAACGCCCGGCCTGCGCCGCCGCACTCGCGCCATCGTAGTCGCCGTAAATCTCGCCGAAGTGCTGCACGCGTTCCTCGGCACTTTCCTTCTCGGGATCGCGGCGCGGGACTTCCAGGAACTGCAGTGGATGCTTGCTCATTACGCCGCCTGCCTGATCGCGTCGATCAACGAACTCAACTCCGCGGCCTTCGGTTTCACGATCCAGAATTTCGGCAGGTAGGTCCGGTAATCCTCGAGGATCGCGTCGCCCCAGACGCTGCCCGTGTACTCGACATGCGCGCGCAGCAATGCGCGCAGATGATGCAGGTGCGCTTCCATGGTCTCCGGCGCAACGCGATGAATGTCTATGGATTCATGGTTGTAGCGATCGACGAAGTCGCGGTCGATATCGAGCACGTAGGCGAAGCCACCGGTCATGCCCGCACCGAAGTTGAGCCCGCTCTTGCCGAGCACGACGACGACGCCGCCGGTCATGTACTCGCAGCAATGATCGCCGGCACCTTCGATGACCGCGGTTGCCCCCGAGTTCCTGACGGCGAAGCGCTCGCCGGCGAGGCCCGCGGCGTACAACTCGCCGCCCGTCGCGCCGTACAGGCAGGTGTTACCGATGATCGCCGTGTCCCGCGCAACGTAACTCACGTCTTCCGGCGGCCGCACGACAATGCGTCCGCCCGCCATGCCTTTGCCGACATAGTCGTTCGCATCGCCGGACAGCGTCATGTTCATGCCCGCGATGTTCCATGCACCGAAGCTCTGTCCAGCGGTACCTCGCAGGACGATTTCGAGCGGCGCATCGGCCATGCCTTCATTGCCGTAGCGTCGGGCGATTTCGCCCGCGAGCCTCGCGCCTATGGAGCGATTGAAATTCTGGACCTCGAAGCCAAATCGCCCGCCGCTCTTCGCTTCGATCGCAGGCAGGGTTTCCGCAACCATCTGCTCGGCGAGTTCGCCCTTGTCGAAGGGCTCATTGCGCAGGTCGGTACAGTATCGCGGCGCGTCTTTCGCCAGGCCGTCCGTCGAGATGATCGGCCGCAGGTCGAGGCGCGCCTGCCGAACGCTGTCGCCTTCCCTGGGCTCGAGAAGGTCCGAGCGCCCGATCAGGTCTTCGAAACGGCGCACGCCGAGCCCGGCCATCAGGTGTCGAACCTCTTCTGCAATGAAGCGGAAGAAATTGATCACCATCTCCGGCAAGCCGATGAAGTACTCGCTGCGCAATACGCTGTTCTGGGTTGCCACGCCCGTCGCGCAGTTGTTCAGGTGGCAGATGCGCAGGTATTTGCAGCCGAGCGCGACCATCGGGCCGGTGCCGAAGCCGAAACTCTCGGCTCCGAGCATGGCCGCCTTGATGACATCGAGACCGGTCTTGAGTCCGCCGTCGGTCTGCAGGCGCACCTGGTGGCGCATGTTCTGTGACCGAAGTACCTGGTGCGTCTCGGACAGGCCGAGCTCCCACGGACTGCCGGCGTACTTGACGGAACTCAGCGGACTGGCGCCCGTGCCGCCGTCATAACCCGAGATGGTTATCAGGTCCGCGTAGGCCTTGACGACGCCCGCGGCGATCGTACCGACACCCGGCTCGGCAACGAGCTTCACTGACACCAGCGCCTGCGGGTTTACCTGCTTGAGATCGAAGATGAGCTGCGCGAGATCCTCGATCGAATAGATGTCGTGATGTGGCGGCGGCGAGATGAGGCCGACACCCGGCTTCGCAAAGCGCAGCCTCGCGATCATCTCGTTGACCTTGTGCCCCGGGAGCTGGCCGCCTTCGCCGGGCTTGGCGCCCTGCGCAATCTTGATCTGGATCACCTCGGCATTGACGAGATACTCGGCCGTCACGCCGAAGCGGCCCGATGCAACCTGCTTGATCTTCGACCTGCGCTCGGTGCCATGGCGCGAAGGGTCTTCGCCGCCCTCGCCGGAGTTCGAGCGAGCGCCGATGCGGTTCATCGCGATCGCGAGCGCCTCGTGCGCTTCCGGGGACAGCGCGCCGAGCGACATGCCGGCACTGTCGAAGCGCGGCAGGATGGCTTCGACCGGCTCGACCTCGTCGAGCGGTATCGACTTGCCCGCCGGCTTGATGACGAGGAGGTCGCGCAAGGTTGCGACGGGGCGCTCATTGACGAGCCGGGCGTATTCGCGATACTTCTCGAAGTCGCCGGTACGCACGGCGGCCTGCAAGGTAGAAATCACATCGGGGTTGTAGCAGTGATACTCGCCACCGTGCACGTACTTGTACAGGCCGCCCTGCTCGATCAGTTCGCGCGGCTCCCATGCGGCCTTCGCCAGCTTCTTCTGGTCGTAAAGCAGGTCATCGAAGTTCGTTCCCTGGATGCGCGACGACGTACCCCGGAAGCAACGTTCCACGACCTCGTCGTTCAAGCCGACGATCTCGAAGAGCTGCGCGCCGCGATAACTCGAGATGGAAGAAATACCCATCTTCGACATGATCTTGAAAAGCCCCTTGCGAATGCCGCGACGATAGGCGCGGCCGAGCTGCTGCTGGCGGTCGACGTTGCCGCGCTGCGCAATGTCATGCAGCGACTGGTAGACGAGGTAGGGGTACACCATCGTCGCACCGTAACCGATAAGGCACGCGATGTGGTGCGCGTCGCGGGCGACACCGGTCTCGACGATGATATTGGCGTCGCACCGCAGTCCCGTTTGCACGAGATGGTGATGCACGGCGCCGGTGGCGAGCAGCGCATGCACGGGCAGCTTGCCCTTCACGAGGTAACGGTCGCTGAGCATGACGATCAGGTTGCCAGCGCGTACGCCTCGCTCGGCCTCCGCGCAAATCCCGTCCAGCGCCTCCGGCAGGCTCAAATTCTCATCGACGTTCAGGTCGATAAAGATATGGCTGTCCTCGAACATGCCCGGTCCGACAAGCTGGCGAAGCTTCGCCTGTGACAGCACGGGCGAGTTGATGATCACCTGCTCGGCATGTGCCGGGCCGATGTCGAAGAGGTTCGACTCGCCGCCCACGTTCGTCTGCAGTGACATGACGATGCGCTCACGCAGCGAATCGATCGGCGGGTTGGTAACCTGGGCAAACTGCTGGCGGAAGTAATCGAACGGCGAACGAACCTTTTGCGACAACACGGCCATCGGCGTGTCGTCACCCATCGAACCGACCGCTTCCATCTCGGCTTTCGCGAGGACGGCGACAACCTCGTTGATCTCTTCGCGCGAGAGATTGAACATCTTCTGGTACGTCGCCAGCGTCTCGGCATCGAACGGCTCGGCCGCGATACGCGTGTCGACGAGCAGCGAATCGAGATAGCGCACGCCCTTCTTGAGCCATTTCTTGTAGGGCGCCCGCGTCTTGAGAATGTCGTGAATCTCGTCGGTGTCGAGCAGCACCCCGTTGACCAGATCGACCGCCAGCATCTCACCCGGGCCGAGGCGGCCTTTACTCACCACGTCCTTTTCGTCGTAGTCATAGACGCCGACTTCGGATGCGACCGTCAGGTGGCGATCCCTGGTGATGACATAGCGCGCCGGCCGCAGGCCGTTGCGATCGAGGCAACAGGCCGCGTAACGGCCATCGGTCAGGACGATGCCGGCCGGGCCGTCCCAGGGTTCCTGCTGGCAGTCGTAGAACTCGTAAAACGCCCGCACATCCGGGTCGATATTGTCGACCGTCTGCCAGGCGGGAGGTATCAGGATCCGCATGGCCTGGATGACGTCCATGCCACCGGCGCGCAGGACCTCGAGCATGTTGTCGAGGCTCGACGAGTCGGAGCCCGTCAGCGAGATTATCGGATCCAGGTCCGAGATGTCGTCGAGCTTGTCGGAGACAAAATTCTTCGCGCGTGCCACCGCCCAGTTGCGGTTGCCGCGAATCGTGTTGATCTCACCGTTGTGCGCGAGGAAGCGGAAGGGCTGTGCGAGCCGCCATTCGGGCAGGGTGTTGGTCGAGAAGCGCTGGTGAAAAACGCACACCGACGACGCCATGCGCGGGTCCCTGAGGTCCGGGTAGAAAGTCGGCAGTGCCGCGGGCATGATCATGCCCTTGTAACTGATCGTGACGGACGAGAGGCTGGCGACATAGGTCTCGTTGTCGTCTATTCTGTTTTCGGCACGACGGCGCGCCTGGAACAGGCGGCGGTTGAAACGGCCCCGCGCCATGCTGTTGGGTGCATTGACGAAGATCTGTTCGATCCTGGGCAAGGTCGCCAGCGCCTGGTCGCCGCAGGCGGACGGGTCGATCGGCACCTCTCGCCAGCCGGCCACTTCGAGGCCGAAGTCGGTTATCGCCGCATCGATCGCGGCGCGCGCCGCGTCCGCCGGGCCCTGTTCCTGCCCCAAAAAGACGGTGCCCACCGCGAATCGCTTGCTGAGAGTAAAGCCCAGCTCCTTGCCGATGCTCCGGAAGAACGCGTCGGGAAACTTGATGAGCAGGCCGCAACCGTCGCCCGTCTTGCCGTCCGCCGCCACGGCACCTCGGTGGGTCAGCCGCGCGAGCGCCTCGATCGCGGTCTCGATAACCCAGTGACTCGGCAGGTCGTCGAGATTCGCAATAAGACCGAAGCCACAACTGTCGCGGTGCAGCTCGGGGTCCAGCAGATTGTGTTTTGACCTTTCCGACATGCGTAATAGAGGAGACGCTCGGCGGCGGCTCCTGTTGGGGCAAAGAATTGTGGGTTGGCGCAGAACGCCGCGAAGCATGCAGTATAGGCGACAGGCCCGGTAGCCGCATCAGTTGCTTTCGCAACCAAGCGGCTGCGACGTCAGCGGGCCGCTGAGTTCAGCCGGATGGTACCGAGCGTGCGATAGGGGATCGGCGGCGTGAAGGGAATGTCGACGCCGAGCTGGCCCTCGAGCTGATAAGGAACCTCCCCTCGCGTGCTGTCGCGCACGATGGACAGGAGCTGGGGCGCGGTCGACAGCAGGTCCAGCTCGATCGTAAGCGCGAACTGCGCATCGCCGCTGGCCGGCACTGAGATATCGCTGGGCGTCCTGCCGCTCGCAAAGCGTTCCCCGTCAAGCCGCAGGCCGTAGCTCAGGTGGTTGATCGGCAGCGTAAACGGGTTCGGATTGTGGATATCGAACGACAGCAAGAAGGTCTGGTTGTTGAAGCCGAGCCCCATCACCTGCACATCGCGCAGCTTGACCTCAGGCTGGCTGATAATGTTTTCCGGCAGTGACGCACAGCCTGCCAGCAGCAGCATCGTGCCCGCCAGTGCGGCCAGTGCCAATCGTTTACTTGATCTCATCACCCAGTTCTCCCCAACGCGCAGCAAGTAGCTGCCAGTCATCGCCGTCCTTCTCGAGCTCCAGCTCGAAACGATAGGCGTCCGCACTGAAGCCCAATACCCCGTCGTTCGTGCCGGCCATGCCGACGGTCATGACGAGCTTCGCCGCCGTATCACCATACACCGTGATCTCCTCGACGTTCGGCAGCAGCGCAATTTTGTTTTGCCTCAGGAAGTAGACGCGCAGCAGGTTCTCAATGTCACCGCGCTTGTTGCCGCGGGCGTCGGCGTAGGACGTCGAGATCATGTCGACCAGGCTGCGGCGCTCTTTGCTCTCGGCGGCCTCGACCCCGGCGGCAACCCAGGCGCGCAACTCTTCCTCGGGTTCGGAGGGCGGCTCACCGCAGGCCGCCAGCGTCATCAGGATGACACCAAGTGTGCACAGCGTTCGCGTGAGCCGATTCATCATCTGCTAAAGTCTAAGCCAAGCACCGGCCCCAAATGGTCGAACACGCCCAAATTGTGACCGAGTTCGCACTTTGGCAAGGCAAGTCTCAACAGAGAACACGACGATGTCCGTAAAACTGCTCAGTGAAAGCAAGGGTTCCACGATCACCGACGACGACCAGGCGCGCATCGAGGCCGTCCTCGCCTTCTGGTTCAAGGAGCAGGCGCTGTCGGCACCGCAGATCGACCGCCGCATGGATATCTGGTTCGGTGAGGACCCGGTGTTCGACCACGAGATAGAGAAGACGTTTTCGCAGGACATCGCGCTCGCGAGCGACGGCAAGCTGGACCATTGGGCGGTTGAACCTCGCGGCCGTCTGGCCCTGATCATTCTCATCGACCAGTTTCGACGCAACATCTACCGCAATACCGCGAAAGCGTTTTCGAAAGACAAGCTGGCCCTCAAGTTGTGTGTCGAGGGCGCCATGGAGAAAAAGGACAGGGGCCTGACGCCGATCCAGCGCGTCTTCTTCTACATGCCGCTGCAACACGCCGAGTCTGCCAAGGTGCAGGCGAAGGCGGTCGAACTCTACAACCGCCTGGCCGAGTCCGTGTCACCGACCTACCGGGAGACCTTCCTGACGGTGGCGCAGTTCGCCGAGCTGCACAAGGACATCATCGACCAGTTCGGACGCTTCCCGCATCGCAACGCCCTGCTCGGGCGCAAGAACACGGCAGAGGAAGACGAATACCTCGCCGGAGAAAGCCCCGACTTCGGCCAGGGCTAGGTACGCGACAGGCGGTTATAGCGCCAGCTCAGGAAGATCGCCGCCAGGCCGAGGCCGGCGATGAAAGCCGCCCAGATCTGGTTCGCGGGCAGGCGATAAGTGATCGCGGCCATGTAGCCGAGCGGGAAGGCCACCACCCAGTACGAAAAGATATTGATTACCATCGGGAATGCCGTGTCCTTGTAGGCGCGCAGCGCCGATGCGGCGCCGATCTGAATGCCATCCGCGACCTGAAAGATCGCCGCCACGAACATCAGGCTCATCGCGATACCGGTCACGACCGGGTCGTCCGTGTACAGCGTCACGATGAAGTCGCCGAACAACAACAGCACCAGGGCAGAGATGGCCATGAACGCGGCGCACATGCCGATGCCCGCGAAACCTGCGACGCGCGCATGCACGGGGCGGCCCGCGCCCAGCATGTGACCGACCTGCACGGTTGTCGCCGAACTCAGGGCGAGCGGGATCATGAACATCGCAGACGCATAGCTCAGCGCGATCTGGTGCGCCGCCGTAATTTCGGCGCCGCGCGTGCCGACCAGAATCGAGATCGCGGAGAACAGCCCGACTTCCGCCGTGATCGTTATCGATATCGGCACGCCGAGAACGATGATCTCGCGGAACAGCGCCGGCCGGATCTGCCCGAGGCGGGTGAATACCTTCAGGTCCCGCAGGCGCGGGCTGAGGGTCATGTAGGAACCCAGTGCGATCGCGACGATCCACATGGTAATGGCGCTTGCGTAGCCACAACCCTCCGCGCCCAGCGCCGGCGCACCGAAATGCCCGAACATGAGCACGTAGTTGAGGAACACGTTGCAGATGAGCGAGAAGACCGACGTGAACATGATCGGCCGCGTGTAGCCAACCCCTTCGGTCGTGAATCTCAGGGCCAGGAAAATGAAGATTCCCGGGGCACCGAGCAGCACCGCCCTCGCGTAATCCAGTGTGAGATCCCGGAACCCGGCATCGATGCTCATGATCTCGAGCACGGTGTGCATGAGCGAGCGGCCGGCGACGACCACGATGATCCCGAGCACGAGGCCGAGGTACATCCCGTGTCTCGTGTAGCGACCGACTTTTCTCGTTTCCCCGGCACCGTAGAGACGGGCGATGATCGGCGAGATCGCCATCAGGATGCCGAGGCAGGCCGTGAAATTGAGCATCCAGATGCTGTTACCCACGGCAACCGCGGCCAGCGACGACGCGCCAAGTCGACCCGACATCAACGTGTCGGCAAGCCCCATACCGGCGACGGCGAGATAGTTGATGATCAGCGGTCCGCCGAGGACCATGATCGACCTGGCCTGGGTCCGCCAGAGTTCCGGGGAGGCTGGCATGCGCGTATCTTAACCTACGGTTAAGTCCTTGAATGGTGTAAAGTTGCGTCGCGCCTTGCGTAAGCAATTGGACTGGAGATCTCAAGTATGTTGCATGACGGACGAGCCGTTCGGGTTGCCATTGTCGGCGGATCGCGAATTCCTTTTTGCCGGTCGAACTCCGTGTATCGGCATTGCTCAAACCAGGACCTGATGACGGCCGCCATGAACGGTCTCATCGGTAAACTCGACCTCAGGGGCCAGACCCTCGGCGAAGTGGCGCTCGGCGCCGTCATCAAGCATTCAAGGGACTGGAATCTCGCACGCGAGTGCGTCCTCGAGTCCCAGCTCTCGAACCGCACGCCGGCCGTCGACATGCAGCGCGCCTGCGGCACGAGCCTCGAGGCGGCCATCATGATCGCCAACAAGATTGCGCTCGGCCAGATCGAGGCCGGTCTCGCCGGCGGCACCGATACCGTGAGCGATGCACCGATCGTCTACTCGGACCCCTACCGCCGGATGCTGCTCGACATGCATGCGGCGCGCTCGACGCTCGACCGGATCAAACCGATATTCCGGTTTCGCCCCGGCTTTCTGAAGCCCGCCTTCCCCGGTGTAACCGAACCGCGCACCGGCCTGTCGATGGGTGAGAGTTGCGAGATCACGGCCAAGCAGTGGGACGTACAACGTGAGCACCAGGACCAGCTCGCGCTCGCCAGTCACGTGAAGGCGGCCGCGGCCTACGACGAAGGTTTCTACGACGACCTCGTCGTA
>JAOUNK010000066.1 GCA_029881015.1 Gammaproteobacteria bacterium
TCTCTGGATAGCGGCGACGGTCGCACCGTTGAACAGGCGCGTACTGACCTAGTGCAGAAGGTGGGTGAGAACATCTCGGTTCGCCGTGCGCAAATCGTAGAGGTCGACGGCCCGACTGGTACGTACACGCACGGTGCGCGGATTGGCGCGATTGTTGCGCTCAAAGGTGGTGATGAAGAGCTTGCTCGCGATATCGCCATGCACGTTGCGGCGATCAACCCGACCTGTATCGACGAGTCCGGCGTGCCGGCCGAGATGCTGGCGCGTGAGAAGCGCATCTTCTCCGAGCAGGCTGCGGAGTCCGGAAAGCCGCCCGAGATCGTCGAGAAGATGGTGACAGGCCGGATCGCCAAGTTCCTCAAGGAAATCACGCTTGTCGGGCAGCCGTTCGTCAAGGACCCCGACCTGTCGGTTGGCAGGCTGCTGAAGGGCGCTGATGCCGCTGTCGTGTCTTTTGTTCGTTTCGAAGTCGGTGAAGGCATCGAAAAGAAGGCGGACAACTTCGTGGAAGAGGTCATGGCCCAGGTTAAGGGCGCCAGCTAGGTAGCCTGCTTAAGCCGTTGATTTTAATGAAGACCCGTGGTGTACATCTGCGGGGTTTGCGCTAGAATCAACGGCCATTTGCCTGCGGGCATGTGTCAATGATGAGACCAGTGTATGAATGACAGTCCGGTTCAATACCGTCGCGTATTGTTAAAGCTCAGCGGTGAAGCGCTGATGGGAGAACTGGATTACGGCATTGAGCCACGCGTCATTCAACGCATCGCGGCGGAGATCGCAACCGCGCGCAAGTCGGGTGTCGAAATCGCTATTGTTATCGGTGGCGGTAATATCTTCCGCGGTGCCGGCCTGGCGCGTTCCGGTATGGACCGGGTCACCGGCGACTACATGGGTATGCTGGCTACGGTGATGAACGCCCTGGCCATCCAGGACGCACTCGAATCCCTCGACGTCTATGCTCGCGTGATGTCCGCGCTCGAGATCAACGCTGTTTGCGAAGACTACATACGCCGTCGTGCCATCCGGCACCTTGAAAAAGGACGCGTCGTCATCATGGCGGCCGGCACCGGTAACCCGTTTTTCACAACGGATACAGCGGCCAGTCTGCGCGCCATCGAAATCGGCGCCGACATCTTGCTAAAGGCGACCAAGGTCGACGGCGTTTACAACGCCGATCCGGCAAAGAATCCCGATGCGAAGCGATACGAAGTCGTATCGTACGATCAGGTGATCGCCGATAAGCTGAACGTGATGGATGCGACGGCCATCGTCATGTGCCGTGACAACCACCTGCCACTCCGCGTCTTCGACCTGACGCGGGCAGGCGCGCTGGTCCAGGCGATCGCAGGCGACGAACTGGGAACATTGGTAGCAGCCTGAGAATCTGGTCAGGGGCAATGATTAACAGAAGAGGGCAACATCGTGTTGGATGAAATCATGAAAGACGCTGGCGTACGCATGTCCAAGAGCGTCGCCGCACTGCAATCCGAACTCACCAAGATTCGTACGGGTCGCGCCCACACGAGTCTGCTCGACCATATAACGGTTGAGTACTACGGCAGCCAGGTGCCACTTAGCCAGGTTGCGAATGTGGGCGTAGAGGATTCCCGTACGTTGACGGTTACGCCATGGGAAAAAGACATGGTGCAGGTCATCGAGAAGGCCATTATGGGCTCTGACCTGGGGCTGAATCCGGCGTCGGCGGGAACCGTTATTCGCGTGCCGTTACCGGCGCTGACCGAAGAGCGTCGCAAGGACATGATTCGTGTCGTACGCCATGAGGCCGAAGGCGGGCGCATCGCCGTGCGCAATATCCGTCGCGATGCCATGCATGACATCAAGGAACTCCTCAAGGAAAAGTTGATCGGCAAAGATGAGGAACATCGGGCCGAGGGTGAGATACAGACGGTCACGGATAAATACATCGCCGAGATCGACGAAGTGCTGGCCGTAAAAGAAGCGGAGCTCATGGAGATCTGACGGACTTTCCGTCGCTTCTGCTTGTGTCTTCCGAGCCCACCAACGTTCCCACCCATGTTGCCGTCATTATGGACGGCAACGGGCGCTGGGCGCGGGCACGGGGCAAAGCCCGTCACGCGGGTCATCGTGCCGGGGTCAAGTCGGTCAGGGCCACCGTCGAGGCGGCCGCGGAGCGCGGCGTCAGTTACCTGACATTGTTCGCCTTCAGCAGTGAAAACTGGAAGCGGCCCGAAGAAGAGGTCAGCAGCCTGATGGGCCTGTTTGTCGAGGCGCTGCGACGAGAAGTGGCTGAGCTGCATCGTAATAACGTAAGGCTTCGGTTTGTCGGCGCTCTCGAGCAGCTTGGCGGCGGACTGCAGCAGAAGATGGCCGAGGCGCAGCAGAAGACCGCAGGCAACACCGGGCTGTTTCTCAACGTAGCCGTTGCCTTTGGCGGTCGCTGGGATATCGTGGAAGCAGCTCAGTCGCTGGCGCGGCGGGCGGTTGCCGGCGAGATCAGCGCCGCTGACATCGATGAAGAGGTGTTTGCGGGCGCATTGCGGCTGGCTGACATCCCTGATCCGGACCTTTTAATCCGGACCGGTGGCGAGCGGCGCATCAGCAATTTCCTGCTGTGGAATCTCGCGTACGCGGAGCTCTGGTTTTCGGAAGTCCTGTGGCCGGACTTCGACAAGTCCGACTTCGACATGGCGCTTGCTTACTACGCAGGCAAGCAACGGCGGTTCGGCCATACGGGCGACCAGGTAGAGGCGGTGAAATGCTGAAAACGAGAATAATCACAGCCGTCATTTCGCTGATTCTGATCGCCGTGGTGCTGTTCGCATTGCCGTTGCAATACGCGGAATGGCTCATAGGGCTGTTGCTGGTGGCCGGTGCCTGGGAATGGACCGGATTCCTGGATACGTCCTCGCTCATGGTAAAGGCGACTTACACCGCCGTTGTGGCGGCTGGGCTCGCGCTGGTGCACTTCGCCGGGCCGGAACAGACGACACTGATCCTGCAGATCGCCTGTGCGTGGTGGTTCGTCGCATTTCTCTGGAATCTCCGCTTCCCGACAGCGATTCCCGCGCCGGTACGCTGGATCTGTGGGCTCCTGGTCTTGGTGCCGTTGTATACGGCGTTGATTTTCCTGATTCGGCTTGGCGTTGAGTACCTCATTTTCACGATGTTGATCGTCTGGGCAGCCGACGCGGGAGCGTATTTTGCGGGCAAGAAGTTCGGGCGGGTCAAGCTGGCCCCGGCCATCAGCCCGGGCAAGACCTGGGAGGGAGTCATTGGCGGTCTGTTGCTGGTAGGCGGGCTGGCCCTGGCAACGGCAATGGCTCGCGATCTCGCGGTCGCTGTGTTCCTGCCGTTCTGCCTGGCCGTCGCCGCCATTTCGGTGGTCGGTGACCTGACCGTCAGCATGTTCAAACGCACGGCCGGTGTGAAAGACAGCGGTACGCTGTTCCCGGGACATGGAGGCGTGCTCGACCGGATCGATTCTGTTGCCGCGGCGGCGCCGGTGTTCGCGCTGGGTGTCGGCTGGCTGGGACTGGCGTAATGCGACGTTCAGGTAAAATTCATCGGCATTGGTTTAGCGTGGTATGCAATGCTGCGGGAACTGTGGCTCCGGGCATCAGTCAACAAGGGATGAATGCAGTCAATGGGTAGTGCGCTGACAGATCTCCTCTTTTTTATCGTTGCGATCAGCATCCTGGTCGCGGTGCACGAGTACGGGCACTACATTGTCGGGCGCTGGGCCGGCATGAAGGTGCTGCGTTTCTCCGTTGGCTTCGGCAAACCGATCTGGTCCCGGCGTGCCGGGGCGGACAATACCGAGTACTGCATCGCCGCCATCCCGCTTGGCGGTTACGTGCGGTTCCTTGACAGCCGGGAAGGCGATATCGACCCGGCCGAAGAGGGACGCGCGTTTGACCAGCGTCCGATTCCGGCGCGAATCGCCGTGTTGCTGGCCGGGCCGGCGTTTAATTTCCTGCTTGCCATCGCCGTGTACTGGTACCTGCTTTCTCCGGGCGTCATGGTGCTGCAGCCCGCTGTCGGTAACGTCGTTCCCGATTCGTTCGCAGACAAGGCGGGCCTTCAGTATGGCGACAAGATTCTCGCCATCGGCGACAAGCAGCCCAAGGACTGGGAATCGGCGCTGGTTGCTCTCCTGGATTCGATGGTGACGACCGGCGAGATCCGGCTGACGCTGGAAGGCGAACGGGGTGGCACTCGGCAAGCGACGATGGATGTCGGCAGCGAAGCAAGTCGCCTCACCGAACCCGGCGTGTTGTTCGATGGACTGGGCTTTGAAATCTGGCAGCCGCCCGCATTGGTGGGAGGGCTTTCAGCAGGCGGTCCTGCGCAAGGTGCGGGTCTGAGGCCGGGCGATCTTATTTCGAGCGTAGACGGTCAGGATATAGCGTCCTGGAATGACCTGTTGGATGCCGTCAGGACGAGGCCGGGCGAGACGGTCGACGTAACGTATCTGCGCGATGGCAAATCGGCAAGCCTGCGCTTGACGCTGGGTGAGAGCGGCACCGGCAAAGACAGGCGCGGCATCATGGGTGTCGAGCGGTCTGAGGCGTTTCTTGATTACTATACGCGGCGTACCTATTCACCCCTGGAGTCGCTCGGTGCCGGTGTGGCCAAGACCTGGGAATCGACGTTGTTCACAATACGCATGCTCGGTCGCATGGTGACCGGCGATGTTTCCATCAAGAATATAAGCGGGCCGATCAATATTGCCCAATATGCGGGTGAGTCGGCGGAGCGGGGAATGAGCAGTTTCCTCGGCTTCATAGCGATCATCAGTATCAGCCTCGGGGTCCTTAACCTGCTGCCGATACCGGTTCTGGACGGGGGGCAGATCGTCTACCAGGCAGCCGAGTGGATAAAGGGCAGTCCGCTGACCGATCGGGCGCAGATTATCGGGCAGCAAGTTGGCATACTTGCGCTGCTCCTCCTGATGAGCTTCGCGTTTTACAACGATATCGCAAGAATCCTGAACTGACCGGGACGGACGGAAATACTTTGCAGATGAGACATACATTATTCGCTTTGCTGGCCATGTTGCCATTGTCGTCGATGGCGGCCGGCGACTTCGTCGTCAAGGACATGCGCGTCGAAGGACTGCAGCGTATTTCGGAAGGGACGGTATTCAACTACCTGCCGATCAATATCGGCGACACGGTTGATGGCGTGCGCATCGGCGAGGCGATTCGGGCTTTGTACGGTCAGGACCTCTTCGACGATATCGAGATGCGTCGCGATGGCGACACGCTGCTGATCGTCGTGCGCGAGCGTCCCTCTATCGAAAGCTTCGAAATCGACGGCAACAAGGACATCAAGACAGAAGACCTGATGGAGTCCCTTCGAGGTGTCGGTCTTGCGCGCGGCCGCACGTTTGATCGTTCCGTTCTCGACAACGTGGAGATGTTCCTCCGCGAGCAGTATTACGATCGCGGCAAGTATGGCGTTGCCATCGATACGACCATCCAGGACCGCCCGAACAACACGGTACGCATCAAGATCGACGTGAAAGAGGGCGATCGCGCGAAGATTCGCCAGGTCAACATCGTCGGCAACAAGACGTTCACGGACAAGGAGATTCGCAGCGATTTCACCCTCGATACGGCGAACTGGCTCTCCTGGATTCGCCAGGATGATCGCTACGCGAAGGAGGCCCTGGAAGGCGACCTCGAAATCCTGCGTTCGTTCTACATGGACCGCGGCTACGCGGACTTCAAGATCGAATCGACACAGGTCGCGATCTCGCCGAACAAGAAGGACATTTTCGTCACGGTCAATATCGACGAAGGTGAGCTTTATACGATTTCCGAAGTCAAGCTCGTCGGTGAGATGGTCATCGACGAGGTGTTCCTGCGCAGCATGGTGCTTGCCCAGCCCGGTTCGGTCTTTAACCAGAACCTGCTGACCCAGTCGGCGGAACTCATGTCATTCCGACTTGGCGAAGAAGGCTACGCCAACGCCGAAATCGAACCTGTACCGGAACTCGACCACGAGAAGAAGGAAGCCGAAATTACCTTCTACGTCAATCCGCAAAATCGGGTCTACGTTCGCAACATCAATTTCCGCGGTGTCGACCAGGTCGACGACGAAGTATTGCGCCGCGAAATGCGTCAGATGGAAAGTTCCTACCTGTCGAACAGGCTTGTGGATCGTTCGAAGATTCGCCTGCAGCGTTTGCCGTTCGTCGAGAAAGTCGAAGTCAACAACTCGCCGGTACCCGGAAGCCCGGACCTGGTCGACGTGGACTTCGACATCGAATACCGCATGCCCGGCCAGTTTTCCGGTGGCGTGGGCTATTCCGAGTCGCAGAAGGTCATGCTCAACGGGAGTATCGTCCACACGAACTTCCTGGGTACGGGCAATCGCGTTGCCGTCGAGTTGAACTCCGGCCGCTTCCAGAAGCTCTACAGCATTTCGCATTCGGATCCGTATCGCACGATGGACGGCATCCGCCGTACTCTCAGCCTGAACTATAGTGATTTCACTCGACCGACGTCCGCATCGACCGAATTCTCGACAACCAGGGCGGGTGTGACAGTAGACTATGGCTATCCGATTTCGGAATTCCAGACTCTGTCGTTCGGTGCGACGTTCCAGCATTCGGAGTTACTGGCGACCAACAGCTCGGAGCAGGCGCGGGACTGGATCGTCAACAACGGCGACACATACATTCAGGACCTCGGCCCTTTTGGGACAAGCCCCGGCACCCAGTTCGACACCTTCGAGCTGATCGCCGGGTGGAGCTACGACAGCCGCAACCGCGCCCTGTTCGCCAACCGCGGTACGCGACAGCAGTTGTTCCTGTCGATGGCCGTGCCGGGAAGCGATGTCGAGTTCTACCAGGCGCGCTACAGTTTAACGAAGTACTTCCCGCTCTGGAGCAACAAGTGGACCTTGCGCCTGAATACGGAGCTGGGCATCGGTGAGGCACTTGGCGATACCACGGCGCTGCCCCCCTACAAGCAGTTCTACGGCGGTGGGCCGCAATCGGTACGCGGGTTCAAAGAGTCCTACCTCGGACCGCGCGACAGCGCTTTCAGGCCCTACGGCGGCAACGTGTTGGTTGCGAGTCAACTAGAGCTTATACTGCCGCTTCCGGACAAGTGGGCCAGCCAGGCAAGGGCGAGCCTGTTCTACGATGTCGGCAATGTTTTCAACACGGGCGAAGTGGAGTTCTTCGATAAACTGGGTTCCCCGATTGAGTACAAACCGGACTTCGATGAACTCCGCTCGTCGGTTGGAATTGGCGTACAGTGGCTCGCGCCGCTGGGGCTGTTCCGCTTTAGTTATGCCTATCCGCTGAATGCGTATGACGGCAATGACAGGTACTTCGGTGACGAACTGGAACGCTTCCAGTTCTCCATTGGACAAGCATTTTAATGAGTAATGGATTTATTTATGAACTTTGCAAAGCAAACACTGGTTAAGGCTGTAATGGGCGCTGCCCTGATTTGTGCGTTCGCACTCCCGGCAGCTGCACAGGATATGAAAATTGGCGTAGTCAGCCTGCCGGCATTGATCGAAAGGGCGCCGCAAACCAAAGCCGCCATGGATGCTTTGCAGGAAGAGTTTGCGCCTCGCCAGCGTGAATTCCAGGCGAAGCAGAAAGAGTACGAAGAGCAGGCAGAAAAGGCTCAGAAAGACCTTTCGGTGATGGGCGAGACGGAACGCCGCAACATGGAAAAGGAACTGCGTGATTTGCAGCGCGAGCTGACACGTCTGCAGAACGAATTCCAGGAGGATTTGAACCTTCGCCAGAACGAGGAATACGGCCTGCTGCAGCGCGCGATGCTCAAGGAAGTTCAGGACTACGCACAGGCGCAGGGTTATGACCTGATCGTCGGCGACGGCGTACTGTATGTGAATGCCGCCGTGAATATTACGGATGACGTATTGCGTGCTGTCGAAGCGAATTACCAGGCAGCCGGCGCTCGCTAAGATCCTTTCCAATGCCGATCAGCCTCGGAGAACTTGCCACACGGTTTGGCTGCGAGCTGATCGGCGATCCTGACTCTGTCGTCAGCAGCGTCGCGTCGCTGCCGGATGCCACCCGCGAGTCACTGACATTCCTTGCCAGCAACGCCTACAAGGAGCAGTTGTTTTCAACGAAGGCGGCTGCTGTCATCTTGCGTCCGGCCGATGCGGCCGACTCGCCCGTCCCCGTACTTCTGCACGATGACCCGTACGCGTGCTATGCGCGGATGGCGGCCGTCGTTTGTCCACCGGCGGCGTTCACGCCCGGTATCCATGCGTCGGCCGTGGTGGATGCTTCGGCGACAGTAGCAGCTTCCGCGCATCTTGCGCCCAATGTCGTTGTGGGTGAACGTTCGACGATCGGCGAGAACGTCTTTGTCGGACCGGGTACGGTGATCGGTCCGGACTGCCATGTCGGCGACGACTGCCGTTTCATCGCGAACGTGACGCTGGCACGCGCAGTATCGATCGGCAGGCGCGGCATTTTTCACCCGGGCGTTGTGCTTGGCGCGGATGGTTTCGGCAATGCCATGACGCCTGAAGGCTGGGTCAAGGTTCCCCAGCTCGGTGGCGTCCGCATTGGCAACGATGTCGAGATCGGAGCGAATACGACGGTGGATTGCGGCGCAATCGATGACACGATCATCGAAGACGGCGTGCGTATCGATAACCTCTGCATGATTGCGCACAATGTGCACATTGGCGCGCACACGGCAATGGCTGGCATGGTTGGTATCGCGGGCAGCACAACGATCGGCAAGCGCTGCCTGTTTGCCGGACAAGGTGGCGCGGTAGGGCATATCACGATTTGCGACGACGTCATTGTTGGCGCCAAGTCGTTTGCGTCGAAGGACATTACGGAACCGGGTACGTACCTCGCGAGTTTCCCCGCGGAGCCGTCGAGGGACTGGATAAAGAAAGTTGGACGGTTCAGGCGCATCGAAGCGCTGCAGGAACGCGTCAAGAAACTGGAAAAGCAATGATTCACGCGACAGCCATTGTGTCGGACAAGGCCAGGATTGCCGACGATGTGGAGATTGGTCCTTACTCGATTATCGGTGATGACGTCGAGATAGGCAGCGGCACGCGCATCGACAGCCATGTTGTCGTCAATGGGCCGACGAGAATCGGGAAAGACAACCGTATCTACCAGTTTGCCTCGATCGGCGACGATCCGCAGGACAAGAAGTACGCTGGTGAGCCGACGCGCCTGACCATCGGTGACCGCAATACGATTCGCGAGTTCTGTACGTTGAGTCGCGGTACTACCCAGGACGCCGGCGATACGATCGTCGGCGACGATAACTGGATCATGGCCTATGTGCACATCGCGCACGATTGCGTCGTCGGCAACCAGACCATCATGGCCAATAACACAACGCTTGCCGGGCATGTGCACGTGGGTGACTGGGTGATTTGTGGCGGCTTTTCAGGCGTGCATCAGTTCTGCAGGATCGGGGCACATGCATTTCTCGGTATGTACACCGGCGTCAACCGTGACGTTCCTGCGTACACGATGGTGTCCGGTCAGCCTGCCGTTGCACGCGGCATCAACAGCGAGGGATTGAAGCGACGCGATTTCTCGGTGGACGAGATTCGCAACATCAAGCATGCCTACCGCATAACATTCAGGAGCGGCAAGAAGAAGGCCGAGGCCATCGAGGAGATAGCGGAACTGGCGAAAACCCAGCCAGAGCTCGACCTGTTCCTGGAATCGCTGCGCTCATCCGAGCGCGGCCTCGCGCGCTAGACGTCCGGTATGAGAATTGGCCTGGTTGCTGGTGAAGCATCCGGTGACGTGCTTGGCGCCGGACTGATACGGGCCATTCGCGCACGTCATCCCGAGGCGACCTTCGAAGGTGTGGCGGGGCCCGAGATGATCGCGGCCGGCTGTGAGTGTTGGGAGCCGTCGGAGTCGCTTGCCGTGATGGGGCTCGTGGAGCCGCTTGCTCACATTCCCCGGCTGCTGCGACTGAGACGTCAGCTTGCCGGTCGCTGGACGGCATCTCCTCCCGACGTGTTCGTCGGTATCGATGCGCCCGACTTCAACCTGGGCCTGGAGATCAAGCTGCGCAAGGCCGGCGTTCGGACCGTGCACTATGTGAGTCCGTCGATCTGGGCCTGGCGCGCAGGACGCGTCCGGAAAGTGAGAAAGGCGGCCGATACGGTACTCTGCATATTGCCGTTCGAGCCCGCGCTGTACGCAGCGCACGATGTCAGGGCCGTGTTTGTCGGGCACCCCAAGGCCTATGCGGCCCCCGAGGTCGTCGACACGATGGCCGCGCGCGCCGCACTCGGCTTACAGGCACCGGAGATCGTCACGGTGATGCCCGGGAGTCGCCACGGTGAGGTGCAACGCCTCGGCGGCATCCTGGCCGAAGCCATGCGGGCTATTCTCGCGCAGCGACCCGACGTTCGCTTCGTCACGCCCGTGGCCGCGCCGAAACTCAAGTCGCTCATTGCCGGGCAAATCGATGCAGCCGGGCTTGTCGGCAAGGTAGAGCTGCTCGACGGCGATGCGGAGCGGGCCATGTCTGCCGCGGACGTCGTTCTGCAGGCCTCCGGTACGGCGGTCCTTGAAGCGGCTCTGTTGCGCAAGCCCACGGTTGCAACGTATCGGGTTGCATCGCTGACCTACCTGCTGGTCAAGGTATTTCGACTGGTCAAGCTGACCCACTACACGTTGCCGAACCTGCTGACGCAAGAGCCGCTGGTGCCGGAGTTCATTCAGCATGACGCACAGCCGGAGGCGATCGCCGACGCCGTCGTGGCGCTGCTCGAGAGTCCGCAGCGACGGCAATCCATCAGCGAGAGATTTGATAGACTCAGGCAGGAGCTGGCACTGGATGCAGACCAGCATGCCGCCGACGCAGTCCTTGATCTCGCGCGGCGATAACGGGGCACAGTCACACCACCCATGCAGCAGGCAACACTGTTCGAACCAGGCGGGCTCGTCGCAGGAGTCGACGAGGCAGGGCGCGGTCCACTCGCGGGCCCCGTAGTGGCCGGCGCCGTGATCTTGCGGCCGGACGACCCGATCGATGGACTTGCTGACTCGAAGAGGCTCTCGGCGCGGCGTCGCAACGACCTGGCTCGCGAGATTCGCACGCGTTCCCTGGCCTGGTCGGTGGCATGGGCGAATCCGGCAGAAATCGACGAGATGAACATCCTCGCCGCCACGATGCTGGCCATGCGGCGTGCCGTCGGGAACCTGCCGGTGACACCGAATGGTGTTCAGGTAGACGGCAACCGCTTGCCGGACCTCGTTTTCGATGGGCAGAGAATAGAGGGTGAGGCGATCGTCGGTGGTGACGGCAAGGTGCCGGCCATCAGCGCGGCGTCTATCATCGCCAAGACGACGCGCGATGGCATCATGGAGTTCCTGGACCGGATTCACCCCGAGTACGAGTTCGCACGTCACAAAGGTTATGGCACGCAGATTCACTGCGAGCGCCTGCAACTGCACGGTCCCTGCGAGCAACATCGCTTCAGTTTTGCGCCGGTGAGGGCTGCCTCGTGAGCAAGCCGGGCTTCGTACACCTGCACGTGCACACCGAATACTCGATGGTGGACAGTACCGTCCGTATTCCTGCGCTCATGAATCAGTGCGCGGCAGCCGGGATGCCCGCTGTCGCTCTGACGGACCAGAACAACCTGTTCGGCCTTGTCAAATTCTATCGCAAGGCCATCGCCGCGGGCGTAAAGCCCATCATCGGACTCGACCTGCGTATCCTCAACGAGGATGAGCCAGACCGTCCATACACATT
>JAOUNK010000377.1 GCA_029881015.1 Gammaproteobacteria bacterium
AAGACCATGCGGCCGTTGACCGTACCGTAGCCGGTAACCACGCCGTCCCCGAGGACCTTGTTGTCCTCCATACCGAAGTCGGTGCAGCGATGTTCGACGAACGTATCCCACTCCTCGAAGCTGCCTTCATCGAGCAGCAGTTCGATGCGTTCGCGCGCCGTCAGCTTGCCGCGGGCATGCTGCCTGTCGATACGCTCCTGGCCGCCTCCAAGGGATGCCGCTGCGCGTTTCCCGGCAAGTTGTTCAACGATTTCTTTCATGGTTACCTGCGCCCTTTTATCTTGCCCAGCACTTCGGTTGCGGCATGCACGATATTCGTTCCCGGCCCAAAAATTGCCGCAACTCCGGCCGCATACAGCATGTCGTAATCCTGCGGCGGAATGACGCCGCCACACACCACGATGATCTCCGCGGCACCGGCCGCCCTGAGGCCTTCAATAACCTGCGGCACCAGCGTCTTGTGGCCCGCCGCCTGCGACGAGATGCCGATGACGTGCACATCGTTCTCGATCGCCTCACGGACCGCCTCCTCCGGCGTCTGGAACAAGGGTCCGATGTCAACGTCGAAGCCAAGATCGGCGAAGCCCGTCGCGATGACCTTGGCGCCACGATCATGACCGTCCTGGCCGAGCTTGGAAACCAGCATGCGCGGCCGGCGCCCTTCCTGTGCGGCAAACGCCTCGACGTCTTTCCGGATGGCCTGGAAGTCTTCATCGTCTTCGTAGGCGCCGCCGTATACCCCTGAAATCGAGCGCGTCATGGCCCGGTACCGTCCGTACACATCTTCGAGTGCATCCGAGATCTCCCCTACCGTCGCACGCTCGCGGGCCGCGTCAATAGCGAGCGCCAGCAAATTCCCCGTGCCGTCTCTGGCCGCCTCGGTGAGCTGGCCGAGTGCGGCGCGGCAGGCTGCTTCGTCGCGACTCGCCCTTACCTCTGCGAGGCGCGCGATCTGCGAGTCACGCACGGCCGTGTTGTCGATGTCACGAATCTCGACCGGCGCTTCGTCCCGCGAGCGATACTTGTTGACCCCGACGATAACTTCTTCGCCGCGGTCGATACGTGCCTGGCGAATGGCCGCGGCTTCTTCGATGCGGAGTTTGGGCATACCAGACTCGACGGCTTTGGTCATGCCGCCCATGGCCTCGACTTCGTCGATGAGCTTGCGCGCCTCTTGTGCGAGGTCGGCCGTGAGTTTCTCGACGTAGTAAGAACCCGCGAGCGGGTCGACGACATTGGTGATGCCCGACTCTTCCTGTAGAACGAGCTGGGTATTGCGCGCGATCCCCGCCGAAAAGTCAGTGGGCAACGCAAGCGCCTCGTCGAACGAGTTCGTATGCAACGACTGGGTGCCACCGAGCGCGGCCGCCATGGCCTGCGTGGTGACGCGCATAATGTTGTTGTATGGGCCGTCTGCCGTGAGCGACACACCCGAGGTCTGGCAGTGCGTACGCAGCATGAGCGAGCGCGGGTCCCGCGGCGAGAACTTCTCGGCCATGAGCGTGGACCAAAGCAGGCGTGCGGCACGCAGCTTCGCGATTTCCATGAAGAAATTCATGCCTATGGCAAAGAAGAACGACAGTCGCGGCGCGAACTTGTCCACGTCGAGCCCGGACCTGATGGCCGTGCGGACGTACTCGATTCCATCGGCGATGGTGTAAGCCAGCTCCTGGGCACAGGTCGCCCCCGCCTCCTGCATGTGATAGCCGGAGATCGAGATGGAGTTGTAACGCGGCATGCTGGCTGCCGTGAATGCGATGATGTCGGAGACAATGCGCATCGACGGCTCAGGTGGATAGATATAGGTGTTCCGGACCATGAACTCCTTGAGAATGTCGTTCTGCAACGTGCCGGCGAGCTTGTCGGGTGACACGCCCTGCTCCTCGGCCGCGACCACGTACATGGCCATGATGGGCAGTGCGGCGCCATTCATGGTCATGGAGACGGACATCTTGTCGAGTGGAATGCCGTCGAAAAGAATCTTCATGTCTTCAACGGAGTCAATCGCGACACCCGCCTTGCCGACGTCGCCGACAACACGCGGGTGGTCTGAGTCATAGCCGCGATGGGTCGCGAGATCGAAGGCAACCGAGAGCCCCGTCTGGCCACCCTCGAGATTGCGGCGATAGAAGGCATTGGATTCCTCGGCGGTCGAAAATCCCGCGTATTGCCGTACCGTCCAGGGACGCCCGGCATACATTGTGGCTCGGGGGCCACGCACGTACGGCGCCAGCCCGGGCAGCGAGTCAACGTGGTCAAGGCCGTCGAGATCGGCCTGTGTATACAACGGTTTGACGGCGATGCCTTCGGCCGTCTCCCGCGTCAGGGATTCAAGGGGTTTGTCCCGGCATTCCTGCTGAGCCAGCACGGCCCAATCGTCCAGGGTTTTCTTGGGAAAATCAGTCATGTACGGGCTCGAATCGACAAGCCGTTGATGATAAATGATTTTAAGGGGATAAGCGCATACCACTTAGGGTGTAGGGGTCTGGGCCCAGGTTCTGCAACAAGGGGCTCTGACCCCTGTCGAGGTTTCGGATTGTACTTAATGCTATTGACAATCATTCTCATTTGCGTTTGAATGATTGCCAACACGCTAACTGGTTGATTTCCATGTACGTCTGCATCTGCAACTCGATCACAGACAAGCAAATTCGGGCTGCCGCGGAAGACGGCGCCACGGACCTGCGGGGCTTGCAGGCAAAACTTGGCGTCGCGACGGGCTGCGGCTCTTGCAGTGATGCCGCCTCGGCCATCCTCGCGGAACACCAGAATCACCCGGCCCCACAGCCGCTGCTCTATCAGCCAGCCCTTGCCTAGCTATCCGGGGTCGGTACCCCGGACAAAATAAGAAATAGCCCCACGTTGCAGGCCTTGTTTGATGCTCTGCAGAGAACTGCAGGTGGCGCCGTGAGATTGGGACGCGGTTCACCTTTGTGATCGTGAATCACGTCCCTTTCTTTTCGCCCCGAAACCACTATGCTCCGCAGCACCTTTCCCCCCGACGACAAGGATGACGAATTGTGGGCGCGTTCAAAGAGCCGCATGGCGGCGAGCTGAAGAATCTTTACCTTAACGAGGCGGCGGCCGAGGCCGAGAAGCAGGC
>JAOUNK010000376.1 GCA_029881015.1 Gammaproteobacteria bacterium
GACCGGCAATGAACTCAGCGTCGCGATGGACGAGTACCTGGACTTCGTCCTGGACCTGCCCGAGACGCGCGTCGTGGGCCTGTTCATCGAGACCGCGCGCAATCCCGAAGGGTTCAGGGCGGCGCTCCGTAAGGCAGCCGATCGTGGCATCCCGCTCGTCGCGCTCAAGGTCGGGCGAACCGAGAAGTCGGCGGCGCTCACGGTCTCGCACTCGGGCGCCATGGCGGGCGACGACGCGACGTATGAAGCCCTGTTCGACCGGTACGGCGTACAGCGCGCCCGCGACCAGGATGAATTCACAAGCATGCTCATCATGTTTGCGGAACTCCACCCGGTCGGTCCCGGCGGGCTTGTGACCCTGCACGACTCGGGCGGCGAACGGCAGCTCCTCATCGACCTCGCCGACGATGCGGGCGTGCCGTTGACCGAGTTGAGTGCCGACACGGTCCGCGCGCTTGAGAACACACTCGACCCGGAATTGCCTGCCGTAAACCCGCTCGATGCCTGGAGTCGCGGGGGCCCGGATGCCGCGCAGAACATCACTCGTTGCCTCAAACTGATGATGCAGGATCCGGGGACGGCGATCGCCGCGGTGATTCATGACCGGGCTCCCGGGGGCACGATCTACGAGAGTTATCTCGACTATATGCGCGTCGCCCATGAGGACAGCGGCAAGCCGGTCGCACTGGTGGCGGCGCGGCAGGGGACCGGCAGTGACCCGGCGGTTGTTTCAAGTACGCACGCCGGGTACCCCGTACTCGACGGTGTCAGCCAGTTTCTCGCCGGCGTTCGTGCCTTGTTCGCCTATCGCGATTTCCGCGAGCGCAAGATGTCCGCTGCGAAAACGCCGGATCGGCAGCTCGTCGACCGCTGGTCGAGCAGCCTAGCCGGCGGCAGGACCTTGCCCGAATGGCAATCACTCGCACTGCTTGCCGACTTCGGTGTCAGGACAGCCACCTGCGAGAGGGCGGGAAGCAGGAACGATGTCGTTGCGGCCGCGTCGCGCGTTGGCTACCCGGTGGCGTTGAAGACGGCTGCGCGCGGTGTCCTTCACAAGTCCGAGCTGGGCGGCGTGGTGCCGGGCATACAGGATGAGGAACAGTTGCGGCGCGCGTGCGCCACCATGAGCAGGGAGCTGGGAGACGACATGCTGGTGTCGGCCATGGCGCCCGAGGGCGTCGAGATGTTCCTGGGTGTCAAGCGTGATCCGCAATACGGGCCCGTGGTGCTCGTCGGCTTTGGTGGGGTCCTCGCGGAGGCGATCGCCGACGTACAATTTGCACTGCCGCCGTTCGATGCCGCCCACGCACGGCGCTGCGTCGATCGGCTCAGGTTGCGGCCGTTGCTCGATGGCGTAAGGGGCAGGCCGCCCGTCGACATCGATGCGTTTTGTGAGGCCGCGGCACGCTTCTCCGAGATGGCGGCCGCATTCGGCGATGCGTTGGCCGAAGTTGATGTGAACCCCGTCATCGTCCATGAAAAAGGTGTCGTCGCGGTCGACGCCCTGGTGGCAGGGTATGGCGAAGAGGGAAGCTGACGTGCAGAAACTCGAAATCTACCAGTCGCTCTGGGGCATGCAGCTCCGCAACCCGAACAAGCCGGAGCGCAGCGACGAAGAGTCCTTCGCGATGGTGGCGGAGGCGGGGTTCGATGGTATCTGCCTCGATCCGTCGGTGGAGGAGATAGCGGAGAACCTCGACAGGCAGCACCTGTTCGAGACGTACGGCCTGGGCTGCATGGTCAACGCATTTCCCAATACGCCGGACGACATGGAGCCGCTGCTCGACTTCGCGAACGACATGCAGGCCTGCATGGTCAACGTGATCAGCGGTGTCATGCCCATCAGGCCCGAGGATGCGGTGCCCGTTGTGCGCGACTGGATCGGCACGGCGCGGCGCAAGCGCATGCCGCTGTTGTTCGAAACCCATCGTGACGGCCTGCTCAACGACCTGTATTTCACGCTGCAGCTCATGGAGCTCGTCCCCGACATGCGCTTGTGTGCCGACCTGTCGCACTTCGTCGTCGACCGGGAGCTGCGCGCGCCGATACCCGGGCGCGACGAGGCGTACATCCAGGCCGTGCTCGAGCGCTCCGACTGTTTCCAGGGCCGCATCGCGAACCGTGAGCAGGTGCAGATCCAGATCGACTTTCCGCAACACCAGCAGTGGGTCGAGATCTTCAAGGGCTGGTGGCGAGATGGCATGGCCGCGTGGCGCGCGCGCAACGATGACGACGCGACCCTCGTTTTCCTGTGCGAGCTTGGGCCGCCGCCGTACGCGATCACCGATGCCAACCAGGACGAGCTGTCCGATCGCTGGCAGGAGTCGTTACAGATAAGAGACTGGGTCCGCGAGATCTGGTCGGAGCTGGAGGAAGCATGACGGACGAATTCCCGGGACCGAAAACGCGCGCGACGCTCGAGCGCGGGATACCCCTGTTTCGCAATGGCCTGCGCTTCAACGAAGAGCTGGAAAAGGCGGGCCGCCGCGGCTTTCGCACGGCCAACCAGATCGTCATCGACCATGTCGAGGGCGACTTTATCTGGGACCTCGATGGCCGGCGTTACATTGATTTTCAGAACGGCTGGGCCACCAATCCGCTGGGCAATGCACATCCGGAGGTTATAGAGGCTGTCGACGCGGCGCACAGGCGCTACGGGTTTCACTACGATCACCCGCTGCGTTACGACCTTGCCGAGATGCTCGCTGACATCATGCCGGAGAAGGCGCTGCCGCGATTCAACTACGAGGTTTCCGGAACCGAGGCGGCCGAGGCGGCGGTCTACCTGGCGCTGACACATACGCAGCGCCGTTACGTCATCACGTTCAGCGCGTCGTATCATGGCATGAGTCTTGGAGCGAAGATGCTCGACGGTTGCGACAGCCGCTTGAATCGCTACCTCGAAGCGTGGACCGGCGGCGTCGTCAAGGCGCCGTACCCCTACAGTGACCAGTCACCCGCCGGCATGAGCCAGGAGCAGCACGTCGAGTACTGCCTCTGGTATCTCGACAACCACATTCCCGACAGTGTCGTGCCGCGCGACAACATTGCGGCAATCCTGGTCGAGCCCGGCCTTGCGGAGGGAGGTAACTGGATTCCGCCG
>JAOUNK010000067.1 GCA_029881015.1 Gammaproteobacteria bacterium
CAAGACCGGCAAGGGCGCCGGGGTGGAGCACGACTGATGGGCTGGAAACGACTATCCGGAAAGGTCGTCTATGAGAACGACTGGATGCAGGTCCGGGAGGACGAGGTTATCAATCCCGGCGGCGGCCGCAACGCTTACGGCCATGTGCATTTCAAGAACCGGGCCGTGGCTATCGTGCCGCTGGACGACGATGAGCACACCTGGCTGGTCGGCCAGGACCGCTACACGCTCGGCGAATATTCGTGGGAAGTCCCCATGGGCGGCGCGCCGCTCGCCGAGGATCCGCTCGACGCGGCCCGGCGCGAGCTGCGCGAGGAAACCGGCATCGTCGCCGCCAACTGGTCGAAGCTCATGGACCTGCATACCAGCAACTCGATCACGGACGAGGTTGGCCACGTTTTCGTCGCGACGGACCTCACGTTCGCGGAGACCGCCTTCGAGGAAACCGAGGATCTCGCGATACGCAGACTGCCGTTGGCGGACGCCGTGCAAATGGTGGTTGCGGGCGACATTACGGACGCCATGAGCGTCGCTGCGCTGCTGCGCGTTTACGCTCTCAGAACATCATCCTTGCCGTAACGACATACCGCAGCGGACCGCCGGCCTCGAGTGCATCGAACGGGTAGCAGGTAACGAGTGTCAGCATCGCGGCATCCGTATCGAGAACGAGACTGCCCCTGCGGGCATCGACGATATCGACGCCCACAACCTCGTAGACGTGGCGCTGGCCTTGCGGCGTTTCCATGCCGAGCAATTCACCGACGGCGACGTTTCTCAGGAACTGGAAATGCGTGTCGCGATGCCCCGCGATGATCGCGTTTCCCGTCTGGCCCGGCATCGCACTCGCGCTCAGGTGACCCGGCCCGAAAGCGAGCGTGCGCCCCGAGCCACCGGCCAGCACGATCAGGTCGATATCCTGCTGCTTCGCCGTCAGCCGTGCAACCGGATACGTGTCCGCCCATGGCCAGGGCGTCGCGCGCTCCTCGCCACTGCCCGTGCGCACCCAGGCGCGCTGCATCAGTTCCTGGGCGAGCCAGGCCTTGGCGGGAATGTACGCGCCATGGCCGAACTGCCAGAACCCAAGCGCCAGGAGGGCTGACACGATCGGGACCCTGGCCCTACGAACGCCGGCCACGTGACCGCCGCTTGCTCGTTCTGAGCAGCACAAAGAAGAGGAGAGCCGCCAGCAGCCATGCCGCTCCCATGACGCGCATCGCCGGCGCACCGGTCGCCGTTGCGGGGAACCCGAAGATGGCGTTTGTGCTTTGACCGTACTGCATCAGGTTCGGCACCTGCTCACTCGATAACGGATCGCTGGCGGGGCGTACGGGTGTCTTGTCCACGGCGACCAGGCTCGTGTACTTGCTGACAAGATGATGCGCCAGGGCGGTTTCGAGAATACCCGACCGCAACTCTTCGGCGTTGCCGCCGCGCCGCTCCTGGTCGATCAGCTCGCCGATACGGGCACGCGCCCACAACGCGCCGACGCCTTCGCTCTGCACGGGCGAATCGAGCGACAGGTCGGCCGCCCAGCTACCGGCGACCGAATTGCCGGTGACGCGCAGGACGTCGCCACGACGAAATGCATTGGAGGCCCGGGCCCTGACCGATACCGGCTCACCCAGGTACAGGTCCGGTACGAACGCCGGGTAGCTGTCCACGATGACGCCGCTCGGCCAGTGCAGCGTAATGTCGGTGACCTGCGGATGCTCGAGCTTGCGGAATAGCGCCTCCATTTTCTCGCTGACCTCGTGCAGGGCGCTGATGAACGTATAAGTACCGCGCCCGGCTTCGGCGGCTTTGCGCATGAACAGGCTGTTGGGGGCCGAGCCGATGCCAACCGTGAACAGGCGTGCCGCGCCAAGGTTCTGTTCGATCATTGAGAACATCTGGTCTTCGTAGCCGACGCTGCCATCCGTGATGAAGACGATCTGCCGCAAATGCGATTCCTGCGCGGGCGTGCGCAACGCAAGCTTGAGCGCGGGGCGCATTTCCGTACCGCCGTCCGCCCGGAGCTGCTGTACGAAGTTCCTCGCGTTGGCGACGTTGCCGGGAGATGCCGGCATGCTGTGCGGGTACAGCGCCGTCGTGTAGGAATCGAACTCGATCACGTTGAACAGGTCGCCCGGCTTCAGCGCCTGGATCGCGAGATCCACGGCGCGCTTCGCCTGCGCCATCGACACACCGTGCATCGAACCGGAGGTGTCGACGATGAAGATCGTCTCGCGGGGCATCCGCGCCCCCGGCTCCTCTTGCTGGTTGGGTGGCATAACCATGAGCAGGTGATACGGCTTGCCGTCGACGGTCTCGGTGAAGGTCATGGCACGCGGCTCGGCCGAAGGAATCGGCTGCCATACGAGCTCGAAGTCGTGGTCCATGGTGGTCCGTTGGCCGGACAGCTCGACCGTGTAGCGTCCGTTTCGTTCGGAAATGCTGACCGGATGATAGCGACTCGCGATGATCTCGAGCGGCATGCCGGCATCGATGTTGGCCGTTAACGATATCTTGTGATTCGCAGAGCGCGTGACCTGCGGTGGCGTAATCAGGGACGCATCCTTGACCTGGTCGGTGTCCGCCGACCAGCCGCTGCCCTGCCTGTCCGGCAGCGCCTGCCCCGGGATATAGCGGGGCGTCAGCGTCATCGGGAAGCGGATACTGAAGCGGCCATCTTCATAGCGAAGGTCTTCCAGGTACTCGATCTCGACGACCACCAGTTCTCCGGGTGCGACGTTTGCCACTGATGTCGTAAACAGGTTGGCGCGCTGTTGTTGGACGAGGCTGGCCTTCTTTCCGCTCTGCTTTGCTTGCTCGTACTCCTTCTTTGCCTGTTCCTTTTCACGTATCTCTCCCTCGATAAAGCGCTCGCCAACGTGCAGGCGCATGCGATCGACCGCCGCCTTGTCCGGCAGCGGAAAAACGTAGATGCCCTCGACCCACTCGCCGCCTTCATTGCGAAATTCCTGGCGGACTTTCACGCGCGCCACGAGGCCGCTGATGTTCATTTGCACATCCGTGTTGAGCGTGGTCGCGGTCGTGTATCCCTGTTCCATGCGCCAGAGGAGGCTGCCGGTTTGTACCTTGTCGGGCATGGTTTCGCTGGCGGATGCAGGCTCCGGATACGCCTGCAGCACGAGCAGCAGGGCCAGGATCCACAGCCAGGATCGAAGATCGGATTTGATGGTTTGCATTGCAGCCTCCCTTTGGCGTGATAGTTATTTAACGGGAGCAATGGGCCGTACCGGGGCCTGTGCCATGGCAATGCACGGGCGGAATGTGGCAAATTGTGATGATTCAACAAGGGGACCCCAGTGGCCAAACGAATAGCGATCGTCGAAGACGAGGCGGCAATCCGGGAAAACTATGCGGCGGCGTTCAGCCGGGAGGGCTACGTGGTCGACGGCTACGATGCTCGGCAGCCGGCACTCGATGCGTTCGAGAGCCGCCTGCCCGACCTCGTCGTCATCGATGTGAACCTCAAGGACGACGTCGAAGGGGGTTTCGAGCTGTGTCGCGAGTTGCGCTCGCGCGCCGCGGACCTGCCGATTATCTTCCTGACGGCGCGGGACAGCGAGTTCGACGCCGTGTCCGGGCTGCGCCTGGGCGCGGACGACTACCTCACCAAGGACATCAGCCTGCCGCACCTGATGGCGCGCGTGGCCGCACTGTTTCGCCGCATGGACGCGATGCAGAAACCGCAGGGCAGCACAGGCCGTATCACGCGAGGCGATCTGAGTATCGATACCGAGCGCATGACGGTGCACTGGCAGGACCAGCCCGTCGGGCTGACATTGACCGAGTTCTGGCTCGTGCATGCGCTGGCGCGTTACCCCGGGCACGTGAAGAACCGGCAACAGCTTATGGATGCAGCACAGGCCGTCCTCGACGACAACACGATTACGTCACACGTCAAACGCATTCGTCGCAAGTTCCATGCTATCGACAGCAGCTTCGACTCCATCGAGACGGTCTACGGTATGGGCTATCGCTGGATAAGCGACTAGCGTGCGATGAACCTTCGCCGCCAGCTGCTACTCGTCAGCTTGCTCACCCTGATGCTGCCCTGGGCTGGCTGCGAGTTTATTAGGGAAACGGAAATCGCGCTCCGCGATGGCCAGCGGCAAATGCTTGCCGACACGGCGCGGGCGATCGCGGGCTCCATGGTGCAGCATAGCGAAGAGTTTCCCGTGCGAGACAAGTCCTATGGGACCGGCGATCAATTGTACGTGCACAGGCTGGAGTCCCGGCCGAAGATCGATGGCTACTTCGACGACTGGACGCTTCCGGCCGACTCCCTGCGTTCGATTCGGGGCGCCGATGGTCCCATCCGTTTTGCCGTCGCGTCATACGCGCAGGCGACGTATCTTTATGTCGAAGTCATGGATCGCAGCGTCGTCTACGCAACGCCGCAGTCGCTCCTGGTCGACGGCGCATCGCGCTTTGCCGATCGCGTTACCCTGGCGAGCAGCAGTCCACCCTACCTGAGAGAGGCGATCTCCTTCGCCGCCGAAGCGCCCGGGCGCATCATCAGCTACAGGCAGTCGGCCTATGGCTTCGAGCCTGAACCGACGATCTCGGCATTCTGGCAGGACATCCCGGGCGGCTATCGCGTCGAGGCCCGTATTCCGTCGGGGTTGCTGGGCACCCACCTGGGCCTGAGCGTGCAGAACACGCCAAATGCACAGCAGGCCGGTACGCGCAGCAGCTCATTCACAGGGCGCACGCCCGGTAGGGCGATGAGCAATATAGAGGAACTCGACCGCATCGCCGCGCTCTACGTGCAGTCGGACACGCGCCTGATTCTTACCGACTTCCGCGGCTGGCGCATCGGTGCGGCCGGGGAGTTGGCGCCGGGCGGTGGCGCCCAGTCGGGCGGCGGCCTGGCGAGGCGCGTCTACGACCTGCTCGTCGAGCAAGGCAGGGAAGCGGCCTTCGCTGAACCCGATCCGTTGGGGCGCGAACAGCAACCCTACGTGAGCGCTGCGCTGGAGGGTCGGGAGACCGGCACCTGGTTCAGGAATGCGTCGACAGGCACGGCGATTGTCGCCGTCGCGGCACCCGTGACCGTCGGCGACGAGGTTGTCGGCGCCGTCGTGCTGCAACGCGGAACCCAGGCAATATTGAGCCAGAGGAACGAAGGTCTGTCGCGGCTTATCAACGTCACGCTGCTCACGACGCTCGTGGTGGCGGGCGCCCTGCTCGGGTACGCAACCTGGTTGTCGCGTCGCATCCGGGCGCTGTCGATCGCTGCCGAAGACGCGCTTGAGACGGAAAACCTGTCATCGGCGCTGCCGAGCGCGCTCGCTGACGACGAGATTGGCGACCTGTCACGCAGCTTCTCGTGGGTGCTGCAGCAGCTCGGGGAATACAACGCGTACCTGCGATCGCTTGCATCCAAACTTTCGCACGAACTGCGAACGCCACTCGCCATCGTGACGTCCTCGCTCGAGAATCTCGAGCACGAGCCGTTGAATGAAGCGTCGCACGGGTACACGGCCAGGGCGCGTGAGGGTGCCGACCGCCTGCGCCGTATTCTCAGCGCGATGAGCGAAGCCAGTCGCGTGGAGGAGTTGATGGCTCACGCGGAGCCGGAGCCGTTCGACATGCGCGCCGTGCTCGAATCGACGACGGCGGCCTACCGGGATGTTTACAGGAACCGGTTGTTCGGGTTGGTGTGCAAAGTCGACTCTGCGCAGTCAACGGGCTCACCGGAGCTCCTCATCCAGATGCTCGACAAGCTTGTCGACAACGCTGTGGACTTCAGCGAGGAGGGCGACACGATCACGCTGTCCCTCGAGGAGAAGGACCAGGAACTGCTCGTTTCGGTTACGAACCCCGGTCCCGAGCTGCCGGAGCGGATGCGCTCGCAGATGTTCGATTCGATGGTCTCGGTGCGCAGCGGCGAGGAATCACGCCATCTTGGCCTGGGGCTTTACGTCGCTCGCCTGATCGCCGAAGGGCACGGCGGCCGCATTGCAGCGGAGAACGTCGACGGTGGCGTGAGGTTTACGGTTGCGATTCCCCGTCACCAGGGACCGCTTTCAAGGTCTGACTCTGTCAGGAACTTGTAGCTCAGAGACAGGACCGCAATCTCGACCGCGCCGGTAAAGACGAACCAGGCGGTGATCACGATCGTGAACACGGGTGTGGGCAGAAAGCCGGCAAGCGAGATCAGCAGCAGCATGACTATGATTGCGAACGCGACAGGTATCGCCAGCGCAACGGCGTATCGCAGTCCGTTACCTGAGGTCAGATACCACGAACCGGACAGGAACATCCGCTCACCGACCGCCGTCGCCGGCAACACCATGCTAAAACGCCCTTGCAGGTAGATGAGCGCAAACAGGAACAACGCTACTCGCAGCCAACGATCCGGTGCCATCAGGAAGACAACGCCGAGGACCAGCGACAGTAAATAGGTCGCAACGCCAAGAATGACGAGCCACGTGAGAAACGATGACTCACGATCGGACCAGAACAGGGACCAGGGGTTATCGAGCGACGCAGGCCCGAGAAGAAAGACCCGGTGGCACGCCACTGCGATCAGTGCCGCGAACGGCAGCCCTGCAAGCCAGAAAACGACGCTCAGCATCCTGCCTGGCACAACGGCATCCTCGACGACCTGGAGAACTACCAGTACGAGGCCTGGCAATAACGCTGCGCGAATCAGCGTTCGGAGATTTTCCCAGACAATCGCGTAGGCTCGATAAACGATAGAGAATACGGGCAATAGGGGAATCATTCGCGCTGTCCCCCACCGGTCTTCGCCGTCACTCGCGCCCGGAGTATCCAGACGCCGATAACACCGGCCAGGCCGATGGCAAGCCACGGGCCATAAGATACGGCTGTCTCAACGATGTATTTCCGCGGAAGCCCGCTTTCTCCTGCCGCGCTTTCGATCAGTGCATCCGGCAGGGTAAGCAGATCGTAGACCAGGAAGCCGAGCGCAAGAAGGCCAATCGACAAGGCAACCAGGCAGAGTGCTGCGATAAGGCTGTACAAAGTAAGCTCCTTTACCGTGCCCTGAGCTTAGTGTTTGGGTCCAGGTAGAACATCTTCTTCCAGCCCTGCGTCGACGCATCGGCTCGCCATGGGTAGGGAACTATGGACAGGATTACGTAGTGCAGATGACTTTGCTTGCCTTTCGCATTGCCGCTGTCACCGACGACGCCAACAGCATCGCCACGTGACAGGACGTTGCCGAAGCCGACGCTTGTGGATCCCATGTGTGCGTAGTAATGAACTCGCCATTTCGGTCCAAGCACCAGGACAATATTGCCGCCGCGACTGGCGCTACCGTCGAAGATCACCAGTCCACCCGTCGCGGCAAGCACGCGCTTCCCTTTCGGTGCGAAGATATCGATTCCCTTGTGAACCCCGGATGCCCCCCATGGCTCGTACCAGAACGTATCCTCGTTCCAGTCCGATGTCGTTGCTCCTTCAACCGGGATCAGCAGGCGCTCAGGCAGCAAATAACCAGCAAGAAGGACGAGCAGGATGCCGGTGCCGGTTCGCCGGGCGACAGTGCGGTTGGCGGTTGGTGGTCGTGCTAGTTCCTTGGCCGACAAGAGAGAGCGCTCAACTTCCCGGATCTGTGAATATGCCGACCGCGAGTTCGGCCCAGATGTAGATGAACGCCGCAACGAAGATACCGCCGGTGATTAGTCTGAGCTTTACCGGGACTCTTCTCGCCACCAGCACGAAGACGCTGGCGATACAAAAAAGTAGCGAGCCCATAGCGATGAAATCGGTCAGGCGCCAATCGACTTCCGTCGTAAACCGCATTGCAATCAAGGGAACGAGCAAGATCGCACACGTGGCGAGCCCGATCCAGGTGAATATCCTGTTCTGAAAAAGCAGACCGTTGGTTTCTTGGTTCATCGTTCATTCCCCGCTACCGGAAGATCAGCGTACTGCGCAGTTCTTACAGATACAAGATTGCCAAGCAGTGCTTATTGCTGAGTAACCGCGAACACCACAAGTACCAACACAGGTGACATAGTACACGGAGACGATTCCAGTTTCGTAGTCGGCGCGAATTGGACCATTCGCCGGAATCCAGTGATACGGTTCGAACCATTTTCCGGATTCGAAGACGTAGCGGGCGATATTCTGCAGCAGATTACACACCCAGATAGGCTCTTCCTCGGGCGGCAATCGCGTTGCCAGTCGATAAGTCATTTCGAACCCGAAGCGACTGAAGTCGCCGCCGGCGGCTTCCTCATCATAGTAGAGCGAGGCATAGCCGTAGGTGCAAAAGTGCAGGTGTTCGTACCCGCCGTCGAAACACTCGTACGCACTGATCCCGTCAATCGGATCGGGCCCACCGAGCATGTGCTTGATAAGCGTGCCCCAATGCTTGGGCTCTTGTCCGCGGTAAATCTCAATCAGACGAGAATCGATCGCATCCCATCCGGGCGTGGCATCTTTTCCTTCGTACTTGCGCTTGTAGTCGTCGAGATTCACATTGACAGATTATCAGGAGACAGGGTGCGGCGCCTCGTCAGGTGGCGTCATGATTCTTGCGGGTGGTAAACGGGGCCGGACGAACCCAGTACCAACCGGCAATAACCAGCAAGCCGAAGATCGTGTAGCACAGGACAAATACCCAGGCCGGAGCGTTGTAGTACAGGAGGGCTTCTAACCAATGCGATATGAAAGTACCGGGGTAAGTAGCATCACCGGCCCTCTCGCGTAGTGCCATCTCCCAGGTCGTGAGCGGACAAATGATGCCTAGCCACGACTGGAAAACTACAACACCGATAGCAATGAGGTGTGATACGCGGAACCACCGGTTCCGAACCCAGCGCCACGAAAGCAGCTTGCCGGCAAAGACGAAGACCAAGCCGAAGATGACGAATGCGACGAAAAGAGCGTGCGTGAACAAGAGCGCGTCCGCCGCTAGCAGATAGACGGTCTTCCATTCCATCGTGCTACCTAAGGTGTAGGCTAACTTGAAACCAGCGTACGGCGGCGATCTTGCGAATGCAAGAAAGATGACGGATAGCCAGGAGGCCAGTGCAGCGCCTTGTTAGGTAGCCGGCTGAGGTCGACTCGGCAGAATACGATTTCGTTGCTCGGTGGGGTCGGACTCCACTCCCCTCCCAGCACTTCAATCTCATGGACCCCAAGATTGATTAGGTCAGCGACAGAATAGTACCAGCCGTCAGTATGCCCCTCGCCGCAACGAATCTCTTCAAGCTGTCCCAGAATCGTAATTCGCTGGTCGACATTGACAGTTTCGAAAAAGTGGCGTTCTTTTTCGAGCCATTTAGCAACGATGGGATCAAACTCATTCGAAAACTGTTCCGGATCACAGTCAAATAGCTCGTCGTACCATCCGTCCTTCTCGCACTCGGGCGGTTCCGCAATGCCTTGCTGGGTCGCGCCTCCATGCCACATGAGGAAAGAATGTTGCTCGAGAAGCTTCTTTCGCCCAGCCGTAAACACATAGTTCGCACAAGACGATATGCAATAGGCCGGAACATACACATCCAAGCCAAACTTGTGGATTAACAGGCCGAAATCGATACCCGCAGAAGCATCACCCCCGCTACTCGTAATTGAAAGTCTGCCGGGCACTTTTTCCAGCGAGTCCAGCAGCTTAGCCAGATGGTCGTAGGCCTCGACCGTTATCGTGCCATTGAACACGATTTCCACGTCGGTGGCACGGAGGGTGAAAGAACGGTCGGAGCGAGATTGGTCTCGGTTAGTCGAACAACCTGAAACAAGGCAAAGGGCAAGAAATAGAATGATATTTCGAATGTACTCGGCCAAGGTATCGACGCACACTCCCGGCTGCCCAACGTTAAGCCAACTTGCGACCAGTATCTGGCGGCCTACTTGCGAATGCAAGAAAGGTGACAGATAGCCAGGAGGCACGGTGCAGCGCCTTGTCAGGTTGCTGGCTCACAACTCACCACGAAGTCGACATGGTAGTGCTCATCGTGCCGGACCCAGGAACGCTTGGTAGAAAACTGAATATTGGCCTTTAGATAGGGCCACCGACGCGACTCGTGAAGGTAGGGCTGCAACTCTGGCGCCAGTATAACCCGCCAGATATCGCCATCACTCTCCTTCGCCTTTTGGTGTAGATGATAGATATGCTCAGCTATCGCATCGAAGTCGATAGTGAAATCGTCTAGCCGGCCCTCGCCATCAAACTCGAGGTCATAGCCCCACTTATTCAGAACATTGGTTGGTAGAGGGACGGACTCGCCCTCGACGTTTCGCACTGGAACCATGAAGTCGACGGAAAGGCCGTTCCTGTGGGTCTTATGCGGCTCGAACTCTCCGCCCTTCTTCTTACCCGTTTCTCCGTAAACGAATACCGTGTCAGGCAGGCTTGTTTCAAGCTCTTCATACGCCTTTAAGACGACGGTGTGTACCCAGCTATGAACGTATGTCCGGCCGAGAAGTCGGGCCATCGTTGAGTAGGACTGGAAGTTGGCGCCGCTAGCCGGGAGATTCCAACCGTTCTCCAAGCGGCCATTTGAAGTCGTTCCGTAGCAAGTACTTGGTTCGCGAGCCTCAGTGTGAACACAGCAAAGGAGCATCGAAATGATGAAAACTAGGCGGCGGCTCATCCTCTCGCTTCCTGCGACTTAACGTTAAGCTAATTTGCGACCAGTATCTGGCGGCTTTCTCGCGAATGCAAGGAAGGTGACAGATAGCCATGAGGCACAGTGCAGCGCCTTGTTAGTCTGCTCTTACGCGGTCGCCTCAAACTGGATTCTCTGCACGTTGGAAAGGTTGGCGGACTGTCTGGCTTGCCAGAGATCATAGTTGTCCTGCATCGCTAACCAGCTCTCCGGAGTACGGCCCAAAGCCTTGGATAGCCTTAGAGCCATCTCCGGACTCACAGAACTCTGCTCCGACACGATACGAGTTAGCGTTGAAGCGGCCACGCCCAAGCTTTCGGCCAATGACCGAATACTAATATCGAAAGGCTCGATATATGTCTCCCGGATAAACTCGCCCGGGTGCGGGGGATTATGCATGCCCATCAGTGATAATCCTCGTAATCCAAAACGTAAACATTTCTATCTCTAAACTCGAATGTTAGCCGCCAGTTTCCGCTTACCCAGATCGACCATCGATCTTTCGCCCGTCCGCTGAGAGGATGTAGCCTGTATCCTGGAAGGTCCACATCTCCTATGATCTGAGCGGTATCGAGGGCCGCCAGTTGTAACCTCAGTCGACTAGCATGATTGGCCTGTATTCCTGCCTTGGTCCCGGTTTCGAAATACTTCCGGAGACCCTTATGCTTGAATGACATGATCACGGCAACAGTATAGCGCGTTGCGCATCACGCAACAAGTGGAGTGAGCTGACTAACGTTAAGCTAACTTGCGACCAGTATCTGGCGCGGCCGTTGCGGATGCAAGGGCCGTGACAGATAGCCAGGAGGCACAGTGCGGCGCCTTGTTAGATTGCATTCTACGAGCTTGCCTTTACCCACTCACGCCGAATTAGGTGAAGGCGCCGTAGATAGAAAAGTTGAATGATTGGCTCAATCCGGATATTTGTGCCGCCTGACAAAACCATGCTGATTATGCACAGAGCCAGTCCGATATAACCGTTGGCCAAGCAGCCGGTCACCCCCCAATCTTTACGGAAAATCAGACCATACGCGGTCGTACCCATGAATAGGTACAACGTCGCCATGGCGAAAGCGTAAGGATGAAGTGCGGGGCCCTCATAGGTAAA